>NZ_NFKD01000003.1:0-160104 GCF_002160215.1 Bacteroides sp. An19
GGCTATCTGACGAAGAACAGGAGCGAAAAGGACCAAAAAATCGCCCAAAGCACACACGAAAACGGATACATCAAGCCAAGAAAAACTTTTTGGAGAAATTCAAAACAGCTTCTTATTTTCTTGTTTCACAATTTGTAAAGTCATAATCTTTCCGTATATTTGTTTCATTGTTTTTTATTTGGAATATATATGATTAAATGAAGCGAATATGAATGTCAAAGTTCGATTGATAGTGATGAACTTCCTGCAATTTGCTGTGTGGGGGGCTTACTTGACTTCGATGGGGACGTATCTGGCAGGAATTGGGCTGGGAGGTCACATCGGGATATTTTATGCTATGCAAGGTATCGTTTCCTTGTTCATGCCGGCGATTTTGGGTATCATAGCCGACCGTTGGGTGCCTGCCCAGCGGCTTTTGGGGCTGAGTCATTTGCTGGCTGCTCTGTTTATGGCGGGTGCAGGTTATTATGGCTTGACGGCAGGCGACCAGGTTTCGTTTCCTGTTCTGTTTGCTTTTTATTCAATGAGTGTGGCATTTTATATGCCTACATTGGCATTGTCGAATTCAGTAGCTTATTCCGCCCTTGACCGCGCAGGGCTGGATACTATCAAGGCTTTTCCACCCATTCGTACGTGTGGCACGATTGGCTTCATTTGTTCTATGTGGCTGGTGGATTTGTGGGGATTCCAATCCAATTATATGCAGTTCTTTGTTTGTGCTGGTTGGGGTGTTCTGCTTGCTATTTATGCCAACACACTTCCTGCTTGTCCGGTAAATCGTGGCGGTGGAGGTACGAAATCATTGGCTGAGGCATTGGGGTTGAAAGCTTTCCTGTTGTTCCGCCGGCGCAAGATGGCTGTTTTTTTTATATTTTCCATGTTGCTGGGAGTTTCTTTGCAGATTACCAATGGTTTTGCCAATCCGTATATTACGAGTTTCAGTGCTATTCCTGAGTATGCTGATACGTTCGGCGTTCAGCATGCCAATTTACTTATTTCCTTGTCGCAGATTAGCGAGACGTGCTGTATCCTGCTGATACCTTTTTTCCTGAGTCGTTTCGGTATCAAGAAGGTGATGCTTATCGCAATGGTGGCGTGGGTATTGCGCTTTGGCTTGTTCGGTTTTGGAAATCCGGGTGAAGGTGTGTGGATGTTTATCCTTTCGATGATTGTGTATGGTGTGGCTTTCGATTTTTTCAACGTGTCTGGCTCTTTGTTTGTCGACAAAGAAACGGATGTGGATGTGCGTTCCAGCGCGCAGGGGCTGTTCATTATCATGACCAATGGCTTGGGAGCTACCATCGGTACGCTGAGTGCGCAGGCGGTGGTCAATCGTTTTGTCGACTTCAACAGTTCGCTTCCTCAGGTAGAGGGATGGAGCCGTGCTTGGTTTGTTTTTGCTGCATACGCATTGGTGGTGGCAATCTTGTTTGCCATCGTCTTTAAATATAAACACGTGAAGGAATGAAAGAGGTTGAACTGAAGATTCTGGATATGTCATCGGTCTTGAAACCGTCAGATTCGTTTGCGTTGGTTTTGGAAGAAGTTGGGGGAGAGGAACGGAAACTGGCATTGATTATCGGGGCGGTTGAAGCGCAGGGCATCAAAATGGCGGAAATGCACTATAGGCCGCCACGTCCGTTTACGCACGACTTGTTGTTGAATGTGATGGCAGTTGGTCGTCTGCAATGTCTGAAAGGGGTTATTTATCAAGTGAAGAATGGAATATATTCCACCTATTTATATATAAGGAGAGCCGATGGGGAAGTGGATGTAGTAGATGCGCGTACGTCGGATGCCATTGTGTTGTCATTGCGGGCAGGTTTCCCGCTTTATGTATACGAAGATATTTTGGAAAAAGAACATTTGCGCAATATTTCTTCGGACGGTTCCAGCTATACGATGTCAATCAACTCGGTAGATATTGATATGCTGAAAAGGGCGATGGATGAGGCGGTTCAGTGTGAAGATTATGAACGCGCGTCGCAATTGCGGGATGAAATCCGCAAACGGGAAAATGAAGAAAACAATAAAAACTAATACAGGGAGGAATTATGCATACATTTTATACGCCTGACATAAGGACTAAAGCGGAGTTGCCCGAAGAAGAGGCGGCTCATTGTCTGCGTGTGCTGCGGCTTACCGTGGGAGATGAAGTCTTGTTGACCGATGGAAAGGGGTTTTTCTACAAGGCTTTGATAGATGGCATTGCCGGGAAGCGGTGCCGTGTAAAGGTTATTGAAACCATTGCTCAGGAACCGCTTTGGACAGGACATTTGCATCTTGCCATGGCTCCTACGAAGAACATAGACCGTACGGAGTGGTTTGTGGAGAAGGCTACCGAGATTGGTTTTGATGAACTGACATTTTTGAATTGCCGTTTTTCGGAACGTAAAGTGGTGAAGAATGAGCGTATTGAGAAAATTGTGATATCCGCAGTCAAGCAGTCGCTAAAAGCACGGAAACCCTTGGTGAATGGAATGGTAGATTTTGCCAAGTTCGTGTGTAAGGACTTTCCGGGGCAAAAATTCATAGCTCATTGTTATGAGGGAGAAAAGCCTTTGTTAAGGAACGTGCTGAATCCGGAAGCTGGAGCAGTGGTACTGGTGGGGCCTGAAGGTGACTTTAGTCCGGAAGAAGTAAAGCTGGCGGAATCTTTCGGCTTCCAGCCGGTAAGCCTGGGAAAGTCAAGGCTGCGGACGGAGACGGCGGCATTGGTATCGGTGCATTTGATGAACTTGGCACATGTGAATGAATAAATAATAAAATGAATGTCTGCAAACAGCCAATATGTACCCCTGAAAAATGAATATATACTGCATGTGCGATTGAATATATACTTCATCCGCCTATGGATATATACTTCATCTGCCAATGCAGTACTATTGCGTTTTCAACTTAGTTAGATGGGGGTAGATGCGGACATTAATAATAAATTTTTTAATATATAAATGTTATGATACAGAAGAAGACAATAAGTGTCTGGATGGCCTGTTGGACGATGCTTGTGGGGATGATGGTGTCTTGTACAGGCGGAAATGAATATGAATCTGCTTTGCCCGAAGACGCTGCTTTGGTGATATCCGTCAATCCCGTGTCTATTGTCGATAAAAGCGGATTGTCGGGAGAAACAGGAAAAAACGCTGTGCAAAGGCTGGGAGATGCATTGAAAAGTGGTATGCAAGGCTCCGGGCAATTAATAGACAAGATAATTGAAAACCCTTCGGAAAGTGGTATTGATTTTCGCAGGAATCTTTATTTTTTTATGGAATCGCAATCTATTTCGGCCGGGATGTTGGCACGTGTGTCTGACGAGGGGAAGCTGGAAGAGTTATTCAAGGCTTTGAGCAAGCAACAGATTTGTTCAATGCCGATGGAAGAGAATGGTTGTTCGTGGGCGGTTATGGGAAATGTGCTTGCGGCCTACACGTCAGATGCATTACTGTTGCTGGCCGACCCTAATGGAGGTGCACCGCAAGATCTGTTGCATACTGCTTCGATGTTGTTGCGCCAAGGCGAGAAAGAAGGTTATCGTGCCACTTCGGATTTTGCGAGGATGAAGAGTGGGAATGGAGATGTCATAGCTTTGGGAACGCTTGATTTGATTCCCGGACGTTACGTGACTCCGATGATGATGGGTATTTCCGGTGACATGAAGATGAAGGATGTGAAATGTATGGCGGAGGTTACTTTTGGAGAAGGGAAGATGACCGTTGACTTTACTGACCTGACAACGGATCCTGTGATGAAGCAGATGAAAGACAGGCAAATGCAAGTGTTCGGGAAGGTGACGGGCAAGTATTTGGATTTTTTCCCTGCCAATACGAGCTTCTGGTTATCGGTGAATGTGGATGGAAAGAAGGCGTATGAAATGTTGAAAGAGCATCCAGTGTTCAATAACCAGTTGGAAAATTCGATGATGCCTGTCGATTTTGAGGCCATATTCAGTGCATTGAAAGGAGATATGGCAATTGCGGGTGATTTGCTGGCGAATAAGTTTATTGCGTATGCTGATGTGACAGATAATGGCTTTCTTCAGACATTCGAGGACTTGAAACCTTTGCTCTTGCTGACAGGCGGGCAGATGAAACTGATAAACCGTGGAACTTCTGCATACGAATTTTGGATGATGGATGGCAGTATGCTTGGCATGCGTCCTGGAAGTTTGTCTTTCTGGTTTGGGGTCTCTGACGGAAAGTTTTATTTTACCAATGATTCCCGGTTGGTAGATGCATCTGTGGAAGGACTCTCTTTGCGTGATTGCCCGTGGGGGAAGGAAGTGAAGGGAAAACGTTGTTTTTATGCAATGAACCTTGCTGTGTTGCTGGAAATTGGGCAATCATTTCCAGACCGTCCTGAAATGGAGGCGCTCAGGTTTGTGAAGGGGTTGGATTACCTTGTCATTGAATCGGTTGATGCGGAAAAGTCACGGATGGAACTGATAATGAAAGACAAGAAGCAAAATATTCTCCGTGTGCTGTTGAGTTCGATAAATTAAAGTGTGATTCATGCGTTCGGGACGGTATTTGTCAGAGCAATGGGTATCGTTCCCGAATGGAAGAATAAAGAATGGAAGACAATGGAAACAATAGAGTTGCAACAAACGTTGCCGGAAGTATTTGCCGGCAAGGATATGGTTATCTCAGATGTATGGCATCGGCAGATAACCTTTCAAAAAGGGAAGATTTATCTGCTGGAGGCAGCTTCGGGTACAGGTAAATCTTCTCTTTGTAGTTTTATTTATGGGTATCGGAAAGATTATCAGGGTATCATTACTTTTGACGGGCGTAATGTGCGCAGTTTTTCGGTGCGTGAATGGGTGGATTTGCGAAAACGTTCGTTGAGTATGCTTTTTCAGGAAATGAGGTTGTTCGGAGAATTGAGCGCAATCGAGAATATCCGGTTGAAGAATGCATTGACCCGCTATGCTTCGCGGAAACAGGTTGACGAGTGGCTTTTGCGTTTGGGGATTGATGGAAAAAAAGAGCAAAAGGTAAGCCGCATGTCATTTGGGCAGCAGCAACGTGTGGCGTTTGTTCGTGCCTTGTGCCAACCGTTTGACTTTATTTTCTTGGATGAACCAATCAGTCACCTTGACGATGGAAACAGCAAAGTGATGGCAGATATACTTTGTGAAGAAATCGGTAAACGTGGTGCAGGGGCGGTGGTGACGTCCATTGGTAAACATTTGCCTTTGGAATACGATAGGGTGTTGTCATTGTAGTTTAATCATAAAATGTTCATTATAAAAATATGATTTGGAAGTTATTGAAGCAGCATATCAGCCTTTCTCAATTACTGGGTTTTTCATTGGCAAACGTGTGTGGAATGGTAATCGTGTTGCTTGCTGTACAGTTTTATCGGGATGTTTTGCCTATGTTCACTCAGGAAAACAGTTTTTTGAAAGGTGACTATATCATTATAAGTAAGAAAGTAAGTACGTTAGGTACAATTGTAGGCAAGCAGACCACATTTTCAGCTGGAGATATTGCAGAGATAGAAGAACAGCCATTCGTGAAGCGTGTGGGTAGTTTTTTACCTTCTCAATTTAAAGTGATGGCTGGAATGGGGTTGCAAGGCATCAAGATGTCTACCGATTTGTTTTTTGAATCGGTTCCAGATGCGTATGTCGATGTGCAGTCGGAGGAATGGAAATTCAATCCCGAGTCGAATGTCATTCCTATCATCATTCCTCGTAATTATTTGAACTTGTATAATTTCGGGTTTGCGCAAAGTCGGAATTTGCCTCAGTTGTCTGAAGGGATTATCGGTATGGTAAATTTGGATATCCGTTTGGTCGGGAATGGGAAAACCGAGCAAATGAAAGGTCATATCGTAGGTTTTTCCAGTAGGTTGAATACAATATTGGTACCTGAATCTTTTATACGTTGGGCAAATGCACGTTTCAGCACAGGAGTTGAGGCTGAGCCTTCACGATTGATTGTTGAGGTGGGTAATCCAGCCGATGAACGCATCGTGCAGTTTGTCCAGCGCAAAGGCTATGAGATGGAAGGGAACGAACTGGAAGCTGGAAAGACAGTTTGGTTTTTGAAATTGATTGTCGGGGTGGTTTTGTCTGTCGGTTTGTTGATAAGCGTTTTGTCTTTCTATATTTTGATACTTAGTATTTATCTGTTGTTGCAGAAAAATATGCGAAAGCTGGAAACATTGTTGTTGATAGGTTATAGTCCGGCGCAGGTGGCAAGACCCTATCAAATGTTGGCTGTTGTGCTGAATCTGTCTGTGTTGTTGCTGGGCATAGCTATCGTAATAGGGATACGCGGAACTTATTTGCCTGTGATAACTTCGTTGCTTCCTGATGCGGGAAATGAAAGTCTGTTGCCGGCTTTGTTGACGGGAGCGTGTGTCTTTTTACTGGTGTCTGTCTTGAATATAGTTATGGTCCGTCGGAAGGTGGACGGGATTTGGATGCATAAAAAGTAAGTGACTTATGATTGAGCAAGTTGAATTTTCGTTGAAACCTCGAAGAAGAGGATTTCATTTGATTACTCAGGAGGTTGCAAGCCATTTGCCTGTACTTCCAGAAAAAGGTCTGTTACATTTGTTTGTAAAACATACCAGTTGTGCATTGAGCATCAATGAAAATTATGATCCCAGCGTGCGAAATGACATGGAATGTATTTATAATGATTTAGTGAAGGAAAATCAGCCTTATTACACTCATACTGATGAAGGTTCGGATGACATGCCCAGTCATGCCAAATGTAGTTTGACGGGGGTGTCACTGACTATTCCCATTACGGATGGACATATGAATTTGGGTACTTGGCAAGGTATTTATTTATGCGAGTTCAGGGATTATGGTGGGGCGCGCAGAGTGGTAGCTACGATTGTCGGATAAATTTGTCGTTCTCGCACACGATACCGTTTTCAGAACTTTTTCTGTGAATAATTGTTTAAAAAGTAAGCTGTAATGACAGTCATGTTAATATCTTGTTTCACGTTAGGTGGGAAAAGTGGTTTTTTTATAAAAAAATGTTATGTAGAATGACAGGTTTATAAGATATTTATTTAAATTTGCATAGATGATTTGGTCAAACATTGAACAATTGTAAAACTTGTTTCAGGTAACACAGAATATTGAATCTATAATAAAAAGAGTAAAGCTTATGTCAAAAATCGTTGGACACATTTCGCAGGTCATCGGTCCGGTGGTCGATGTGTACTTCAAATTGGAAGAAGGACAGGATGTGGAAAAATCCTTGCCGAAAATCCACGATGCGTTGACTATCGTTCGTAACGATGGGCGTACGCTGGTAATCGAAGTGCAGCAACATATCGGTGAGGATACCGTACGTTGCGTTGCCATGGACAGTACGGACGGATTGAAGCGTGGAATGGAAGTCGTACCTGCCGGTCATCCGATTTCTATGCCGGTAGGAAATCAGATTAAAGGACGTGTGATGAATGTCGTAGGTGATGCGATTGACGGTATGACGGAACTGGATAAAAAAGATGGTTTCCCGATTCACCGTGAGCCGCCTAAGTTCGAAGACCTGGCTACATCACAAGAAGTTCTTTTTACAGGTATTAAAGTTATCGACCTTTTGGAGCCTTATTTAAAAGGAGGTAAAATTGGTTTGTTTGGTGGTGCGGGTGTAGGAAAGACCGTGCTTATCAAAGAGTTGATTAACAACATTGCCAAGAAACACAATGGTTTCTCTGTCTTTGCCGGTGTAGGTGAACGTACGCGTGAAGGTAATGACTTGTTGAGAGAAATGATTGAATCTGGGGTTATCCGCTATGGTGATGAGTTTCTGAAGAGTATGGAAGAAGGAAATTGGGACTTGTCGAAGGTGGATTACAAGGAAGTGGAGAAGTCACAGGTATCCATGGTGTTTGGCCAGATGAATGAGCCTCCTGGTGCACGTCAGTCTGTGGCTTTGTCTGGTCTGACGCTTGCAGAGTCTTTCCGTGACCGTGAAACGGGTGAAAACGGTCCCCGTGATATCTTGTTCTTCATCGATAACATTTTCCGTTTCACTCAGGCTGGTTCTGAGGTATCTGCTTTGTTGGGACGTATGCCTTCGGCTGTGGGTTATCAGCCTACGCTGGCTACTGAAATGGGACAGATGCAGGAACGAATCACTTCTACCAAGAATGGCTCCATCACTTCTGTGCAAGCGGTGTATGTGCCTGCTGATGACTTGACGGACCCGGCACCTGCTACAACTTTTACACACTTGGATGCCACAACGGTGTTGAGCCGTAAGATTACGGAGTTAGGAATATATCCGGCTGTAGACCCGTTGGATTCTACTTCACGTATCTTGGATCCGTTGATTGTGGGGAAAGAACATTATGAGACTGCCCAACGTGTAAAACAGATTCTGCAGCGTAATAAGGAATTGCAAGACATCATTTCTATTTTGGGTATGGATGAATTATCTGATGAAGATCGTCTGACCGTGAATCGTGCGCGTCGTGTACAGCGTTTCTTGTCACAGCCGTTTGCTGTTGCCGAACAGTTTACTGGTGTACCGGGTGTAATGGTTTCCATTGAAGATACGATTAAAGGTTTCAAGATGATTCTGGATGGTGAGGTAGATTACTTGCCTGAACAGGCATTCTTGAATGTGGGAACGATTGAAGATGCTATCAAGAAAGGCGAGAAATTGCTTGCGGCAGCGAAAGGATAAGGATTTTGGTTTTAAGTTTTTTGTTTTTTTATTCTATAGTGAGCTAGGCTATAGAAACTGTAAGTAAAAAACAAATAAGCTGAAGGACTGACAAACTTAAAAATGAATGACTAATGAAAGAACTTCATCTGGTTATCGCTTCACCTGAACGTACTATTTTCGAGGGAAAAGTAGATATGGCTGTTTTACCAGGAGAACTTGGAGAGTTCCAAGTGTTGGTGAATCATGCGCCGCTGATTTCATCGTTGATGGCTGGAGAAGTGAAGTATACGACTGGGACAGAATCGCAGTCCTTGCAAATTAAGGGTGGATTCGTAGAAGTCAGAGACAATCAGATATCAGTTTGCGCTGAACTCTGAAAAAGAGAGATGTAGCAAAGTTAAAGCTGTATTGGCAAAATGTATTTGAAGACCGTAAAGAAGAAATTCATAGAGGAGCTTACTGTGGCAAGCATTGTTCTTACAGCAGGAATGGGATTGATTTTTCATTTCGTTATTCCAACGTGGTACTTTGTTTGGTTTCCGATTATCCCTGTGTTCTTTTATCTGTTTGGTTTTTTATACATCTTTATGTTCGCATTCGGTTATGAATTAGGAACGGACAAGATAGCAATGACTTACCTGATATGTAAAGTGCTGAAATTGATATTAAGTGCTTTGATACTGGTTTCCTATGGATTCGTGATAAAAGAAGACGTAGTGGCTTTTGTGGCGGCTTTTGTCTTTTATTATTTTGCGTTTCTGGTTTTCGAGACCCGTTTCTTCCTTCGCTTTGAAGCGAAACTGAAATTAAGTAAACAAGTAAAAAATGAAAAGAATACGGTACATAGTATTGACGCTGCTGCTGTTGTCGGCAATTCCGACAATGACGCTGAGGGCGGAGACCGGCGGTGAAGAAGATATAGATGTGAACGAACTTATTTTCGGGCATATCGGTGATGCTTACGAGTGGCACGTGGTCACAGTAGGTGATACACATCTCACCATTCCGCTCCCAGTCATTGTGAAAAGCAGTACGGGCTGGCATGTGTTTTGTTCTTCCCATCTTGCGGAAGGAAAAGAATATGAAGGTCTGTACATAGCCGAAGGAGGAGCTTATGACGGCAAGATAGTGGAGAGGAATGCTGCTGGCGAAGAGGTGAGACCCATTGACATTTCCATTACTAAAAATGTGCTAGGCTTATTCATCAACAGTGCCTTATTGGTAGTGATTATGTTAAGTTGTGCACGTTGGTATAAAAAACATGCTTTGGAACAAGGTGCCCCAAAGGGTGGTGTGGGAATGGTTGAAGCGACAGTAATGTCCATATACAATGATGTGATCAAAGGTTGTATAGGGGAGGATTACAAACGCTATGCTCCTTATTTGCTGACTGCTTTCTTCTTTGTGCTGGTGAATAATCTGATGGGATTGATTCCAATATTCCCAGGAGGTGCTACAGTGACTGGTAATATTGCTATTACTATGGTGCTGGCAATATGTACTTTCCTTTTTACCAATATTTTTGGTACAAAGGCATATTGGAAAGAGATTTTTTGGCCTGAGGTTCCTACATGGCTGAAAGTCCCCATTCCTATGATGCCGTTGATTGAATTCTTCGGTATATTCACTAAACCGTTTGCCTTGATGATTCGTCTTTTCGCCAATATGATGGCGGGGCATGCTGCTTTGTTGAGTTTGATTGCTATCATTTTCATCACAGTTAAGGCCGGTGCTGTCATCAATGGTTCGATGACGGTTGTCGCTGTGGCATTCGGTATTTTTATGAATGCACTTGAACTTTTGGTCGCATTCATCCAAGCGTATGTGTTCACGATGCTTTCGGCGGTGTTTATCGGTTTGTCGAGAGTGAAAGAACATCATGAATAAAAAGGACAATAAATTAAAAAGTATAACCAATTAAATTTTTAGAATTATGTTATTATCAGTTTTATTGCAGGCTGCTGCAGGTGTTGGCATTAGTAAATTGGGCGCTGCTATCGGCGCAGGTATCGCAGTATTGGGTGCAGGTATCGGTATCGGTAAAATCGGTGGTGCTGCCATGGAAGCTATGGCTCGTCAGCCGGAAGCATCTGGTGATTTGCGTATGAATATGATTATTGCTGCTGCTTTGGTCGAAGGTGTTGCCCTTATCGCCATTGTGGTTTGCTTGTTGACATTGTTCTTGTAAAAAAAATGTAGCTTATGGGATTATTAACTCCGGATCCGGGGCTAGTGTTTTGGATGATTATTACGTTTGGTGTCGTTTTCGTTTTGTTGGCGAAATATGGATTCCCCGTAATCATTAAGGCAGTAGAGGACCGGAAAGCATATATTGACAATTCGCTGAAAGCAGCACGTGAAGCCAATGAACAATTGGCAAACGTGAAGCTTGAGGGTGAAAAGATCTTGGCTCAGGCACGTGAAGAGCAAAACCGCATCTTGAGTGAGGCTGCCGTCACACGTGACCGCATCGTGAAAGATGCTCAAGATAAGGCTATAGTTGAAGGCCAGCGTCTGATGGCAGAAGTGAAAAAGCAGATTGAGACTGAAAAGGAAAGTGCAATCCGCGATATTCGTCGTCAAGTAGCTGTGCTTTCAGTCGAAATAGCTGAAAAGATTATGCGGAGCAAGCTTATTGATGCCAAAGAGCAAAATGCTTTGATAGACCGTATGCTGGATGAAATGCTTGAATCTTCAAAAAAATAATTAGGTTATGAATACGGGAGTTGTTTCCAGACGTTATGCAAAGGCATTGCTTGCTTATGCCAAGACGGTGAATAAGGAAGACAAAGTGTATCAGGAAATGAAAAGACTTGCTACCTATTTTGACCGTGTTGCCGATTTGCGTCATGCAGTGGAGAATCCTGTATTGGATGTCCAGACAAAGCTGAAATTATTGCATGAAGCAGCTGGCGGAGCCAATGTAAGCGACGAGCTGATGCGTTTCTTTAGTCTGGTATTAGAAGAAAAAAGAGAAAAATTCTTGCAGTTCATGACCTGGTCGTACATTGATTTGTATCGTGAGGATAAAAACATTCTCATCGGCAAGTTAATGACTGCTGTGCCATCACCCAAATTGGAAGACTACTTGAAAAAGTCTTTGTCAAAAAGTAACAATAATGCTACTATTGAATTGGATACGAAAGTGGATTCTGAACTGATTGGTGGTTATATCGTAGAGGTCGCCGGGTATCGGATGGATGCCAGTGTGGCTAATCAGTTAAAGCGTGTGAAACAGCAGTTTATAGCAAAAAACAGGAGAATCATTTAATAGAATTGAGAATTTTGAAAGGGGAGAAGCCATGAGCTTCTCCAACTTTCTATTTTTGATTCTTAATATTCAATTTATTAAGCTTATGCCAGAAAATAATAATATCAAACCCAGTGAAGTTTCGGAAGTGTTACTCCAGCAGTTGCAAGGAATAGACACTTCTCTGAAATTCGATGAAGTAGGTACCGTGCTTCAGGTGAGCGATGGCGTGGCTCGTATTTACGGATTACGTAATGCTGAAGCCAATGAATTGCTCCAGTTTGAGAACGGACTTATGGGAGTCGTGATGAATCTGGAGGAAGACAATGTCGGAGCCGTCTTGTTGGGACCTACCGATCAAGTGAAAGAAGGGATGGTCGTTAAGCGGACTAATCGTATTGCCTCTATTAATGTAGGAGAAGGTATGTTGGGACGTGTTATCGACCCGTTAGGGGTACCTTTGGACGGACGTGGTGAAATAGGAGGAGATACTTGTGAAATGCCTTTGGAACGCAAGGCACCGGGAGTAATTTTCCGTCAGCCTGTGACTGAACCGTTACAGACAGGTCTGAAAGCTATTGATGCCATGATTCCTATTGGACGTGGACAGCGTGAGTTGATTATTGGTGACCGTCAGACAGGTAAGACAGCTATTGCCATCGACACTATTATCAACCAGCGTCATAATTACGAAGCAGGAGATCCTGTATATTGCATTTATGTGGCAGTAGGTCAGAAAGGTTCCACTGTTGCGAGCCTTGTAAATGTATTGCGCGAAAAAGGTGCGATGGATTATACGATTGTGGTAGCTGCTACTGCATCCGATCCTGCAGCCTTGCAGTATTTTGCACCATTTGCAGGTGCAGCTATCGGTGAATATTTCCGCGATACGGGCCGTCATGCGTTAGTTGTTTACGATGACTTGTCAAAGCAGGCTGTCGCTTATCGTGAAGTATCTTTGATTTTGCGCCGCCCTTCAGGCCGTGAAGCCTATCCGGGCGATATTTTCTATCTGCATTCTCGTCTGTTGGAGCGTGCGGCAAAGATTATCAGCCAGCAAGAGGTGGCAGAAACCATGAACGATTTGCCTGCAAGCCTGAAAGGGAAGGTGAAAGCGGGTGGTTCGCTTACCGCGTTGCCTATTATCGAGACACA
Organism: Bacteroides sp. An19; assembly: GCF_002160215.1. NCBI lineage: Bacteria > Pseudomonadati > Bacteroidota > Bacteroidia > Bacteroidales > Bacteroidaceae > Bacteroides > Bacteroides sp. An19. Next base: position 13,048 of record NZ_NFKD01000003.1, read on the forward strand.
GGCAGGCGACGTTTCGGCTTATATTCCTACCAATGTGATTTCTATTACCGATGGTCAGATATTCTTGGAAACAGACTTGTTCAACCAAGGCTTCCGACCTGCCATCAACGTGGGTATTTCTGTATCCCGTGTCGGTGGTAGCGCACAGGTCAAGAGTATGAAGAAAGTGGCAGGTACGTTGAAAATTGACCAGGCTCAGTATCGCGAACTGGAGGCTTTCTCTAAATTCAGTAGTGATATGGACCCCGTTACTGCCATGGCTATCGACCGTGGCCGTAAGAACAACCAGTTGCTTATCCAGCCTCAGTATTCACCGATGCCGGTAGGCGAGCAGGTTGCCATCTTGTATTGTGGAACACACTCGTTGATGCGTGATATTCCTATTGATAAGGTTCGCGCATTTCAGGATGCGTTTCTTACTACGATGCGTGCTAATTATCAAAAAGATGTATTGGATGTGTTGGCAAGTGGAAAAATCAATGACGAGGTGACAACAATCATCGAAAAAGTAGCGGCAGACACTGTAGGACAATTTAAAGACAAATAATCATCATGGCATCACTGAAAGAAGTAAAAGGAAGAATCAATTCCATCAACGGGACGCTGAAAATCACTTCGGCGATGAAGATGGTAGCCTCTGCCAAGCTCCATAAGGCGCAAGGCGACATTGAAAATATGCTTCCTTACGAACGAAGACTGCACCATATGCTCACTAATTTTTTAAGTTCGGGACAAAGTGTGGAGTCGCCTTTCATTGTGAAACGTGATGTGAGGAAGATTGCGATTGTCGTGTTTGCATCGAATAGTAGTTTGTGCGGGGGATTCAATGCAAATGTGATTCGCCATTTGCAGGAAACGGTAGCAGAATATGCTCAGGCAGTGCGGAAGGATGATATCCTGATTTATCCGGTAGGACGTAAAGTGGCTGATGCTGTCAAGAAGATGGGATACACTCCAATGGGTGACTATCAACACATGAGTGGAAAGCCCAATTACAAAGAAGCATCCGATTTGGCAGAGGAGCTTATTGACCGTTATTTAGCTGATGAAATTCAGGAGGTCATCTTGCTGTACAACCATTTTAAGTCTTCATCTTCGCAGATTCTGACCAAAGAGGCGTATTTGCCGCTTGATTTGTCTGCAGAGCAGAAAAATCAAGAAGGGGAAGACAATACGCGGAAATTCCACATGGAGGCTGATTATATTATTGAACCTTCGGCAGAACGGGTGATGCAGGAACTATTACCCAAGGTACTGCGTCTGAAGATTTATACCGTTTTGCTTGACTCGGCTGCAGCCGAACATGCAGCACGTACGATGGCGATGCAGATTGCTACGGATAATGCCAATGACTTGCTTCAAGAGCTTACATTGCTTTATAATAAGAGCCGTCAGCAGGCAATTACCAATGAATTGCTTGATATTGTGGGTGGTACGATGGCATGATTGTTGTTGTAGGGAAGAAGGTAATTGATTCCCAACCCCGGCAAGTTAGGATTATTTTATAAGAATGGCATATGAAAATGGCGAGATCATTTCATATGCCATTTTTTTAGGGATACCTGGCGTATGGCTACTACAAGGGTTATCTTCTCCAATGAAGAGGATGATTCTTTATTTTTCCGGTATGTAGAATTTGTCATTAAATGAATGCCGCCAACAATCGATACATACCTCTGAAAAATGAATATATACTGCATACGCGGTTGAATATATACTGCATCTGCTTACGGATATAACTTCATCGGCAAATGCAGTACTACTGCGTTTTCAATTCAGCCGGATTGGCTAAATGAGGACATTCGTTAATTGGGGAATATGAAAGGTGTAGACCAACTTATTTGCTAGGCTTAGGAGAAAGATAAGGCATTATAAAGTCTTGTACTTTTTTTGTATATGTCTGAGGATAGTCACGGTAGGAGTGTGCATGGTCTACTCCTGGTACAACCCATAAGGATTTGGGTTGAGGCTTAGCATCGTAGAGCTTGTATATCATATAGGTAGGGACGAAATCATCGTTTCCACCATGAATGAATAGCATCGGGAGGTGACATTTCTCCACTTGATTTAGTGCTGAAGCTTCGTGAAAGTTCCATCCGTTCTGAAGTTGGCATATCCAACTGGTGATATACAGCAAGGGGAATGCAGGCAGGTGAAACATTCCTTGCAGTTCTTTTTCAAACTGGTCCCATACACTGGTATAGCCACAATCTTCTACAAAACATTTAATGTAAGTCGGAAGCTCTTCGCCTGAAAGCATCATTGTTGTGGCTGCTCCCATTGAAATGCCGTGAACTACAGTACGGAGAGAATCGCCAAAAAGGTGGGGGGCTACATTTAACCATTGCATTACGTCTTTCCTGTCAAGCCACCCCATTTGGATCGCATCACCTTCTGACAAACCGGAATAGCGCAGGTCGGGCAACAATACATTGAAATCAAGCGAGTGGTTATAGAGGTATCCGATATGAAACATGCGTATGGCATTATCTGTATATCCGTGTATGATAACTGCAGTATTTGCCGTAGGTTTGGAAGAATAGGCATAGAATGCATGCAGGCGGATACCATCGGGAGCAGTGATAAAAGTATCGCGTAATGCATTGCATTGTGTCAGACTGTCTATCCAAGGCACAACTTGTGGATAAGTTTCGCGTATGTAAGTCATTGAGCCTTTTATGTCTTTCCCACGGTTAATAGGCCGTAAGGAAAAGTCAAGCATATACAAGCCTGCTCCAATGAAGATACCTGCCAATACAAGGATTCCCACTATGGCGCTGATAAGAATTTTCTTTTTTTTCACTGCACAACCTGTTTATTAGTTATTAATGGCTTGTTCTGGTAGATGCGGAAAATCATTTGTTCCAGATTTCCCATGAACCGAATGCTTGTAGCAAAAGCATTTCCAGTCCGTTTTTCACCACGGCTCCCTGATCACTTCCTTTTTTCATAAAAAGTGTCGTGTCGGGGTTGTATAAGAGGTCGTAGAGTAAGTGTCGTGAGGTAAGACATTCGTAAGGAATATCAGGACATTGGTCGGCTTGCGGATACATACCTACAGGGGTACAATTGACGATAACTTTGTATTCGTCCATTATTTCGGGAGTGATTTCCTTGTAGGTGATGGTATGGTCATCGTGTCGGTTTCGGGAAACGAATCGTGTTTCTAGCCCGAGTTGCTTCAAACCGTAGTTGATAGCTTTAGATGAACCTCCTGTACCTAAGATGAGAGCTTTTTTATGGTAGGATTCAAGTAGTGATTCTATTGACCGCGTAAAGCCGATGACGTCAGAATTGTATCCTGTCAGCCTCAGCTTGCCTTTTGTCCATTCGAACTTGATGACGTTGACCGCACCGATTTCGGCAGCTACAGGGTCTATATGGTCGAGATAAGAGATGACTTTTTCCTTGTAAGGGATAGTGACATTCAATCCGCAAAGGTCGGGATTGGTTGCTGTTACTTTGGGAAACTCGTCAATGGTGGGTATTTCGAAGTTAACATATTGTGCATCGATGTTTTCTGAGGCGAACTTCTCATTGAAGAAGTTTTTGGAAAAAGAATGTCCCAGTGGATAGCCTATCAAACCAAATTTTTTCATAGAATAAAATTTATAAAGTATTATTTAGTGGCAAAATAAAGCGTGCAGACGCCCAAAGTCAATCTTTTGAATTTCACTTCCCGGAAACCTGCTTTGCAAAGAATTCCCTGCATTGCCTCTCCTTGTGGGAAAGCCTTGATGGAGTTGGGCAGGTAGGTATAGGCACTGTTGTCTTTCGAAAACAGTTTCCCCAGATTAGGGATAACGATTTTTGAATAGATGGAGTAAAGTTGCTTCATCGGGAACCATTCAGGTTCTGACAATTCTAGAATTACAAGATGCCCTTCGGGAACCAGTACCCGGTGCATCTCTTGCAGGCCTTTATCAAGATTCTCGAAGTTACGTATGCCGAAAGCTACGGTAATGGCATCAAAGCGGTTATCCGGAAAAGAAAGGGTCGTGCAGTCTTCTTTGGCGAAAGAAATCTGCTTGTCGAGATGCATTTGTTTTACTTTTTCGCGTCCTATGTTCATCATACCTTCCGAGATGTCGGTTCCTATTAATTCTTCGGGTTGGAGCATACGGTAGGCTTGGATGGCGAAGTCTCCTGTTCCGGTAGCTACATCCATGATGTGTTGCGGCCGGTAGGGTTTAAGCAGGCGGATGGCTTTACGCCGCCAGCTTTTGTCGATGTCCAAAGAAAGCAGGTGATTCAGTTTGTCATAAGCAGGTGCGATGTTGTCGAACATTTTTTCTACCTGTACTGCTTTTCCTTCGCTTTCGTTATAGGGCTTGATTTTCTCTTGTGGATAATGGGTCATAGGAGCTTTTTTAATGTGCTAATTGTTATAATGAACAATGTGCTAATGTGCCAATGAGTTTTTTAATGTGCTAATGAATAATGTGCTGATAGAAAAAATATTCCCACATTAGCACATTCTCTCATTAGCACATTGTCATATTCTCACATTGTTACATTGTCACATTTTTATCATTCCATCAAATAATTCATCACGTTCTTTTCGATACGTTCGCTCAGATGGTCGGTATCGGCTTTGACAAAAGGTTCGCCGGTGATGTGCTCATAAAGTTCGATGTAACGGTCGCTGATGGACGATACTATCTCTGGAGTCATTTCAGGCACTTTTTGTCCTTCTTTGCCTTGGAAGCCATTGTCCATCAGCCATTCGCGGACAAATTCTTTCGAGAGCTGGCGTTGCGGTTCTTCGTTTTCGAAGCGTTCCTGATAGCCTTCCAGGTAGAAGTAGCGGCTTGAGTCTGGAGTGTGGATTTCATCCATCAGGTAGATTTCACCGTTGTGTTTGCCGAATTCGTATTTTGTGTCTACCAGTATCAGGCCTCTTTGGGCAGCGATTTGTGTACCACGTTCAAAGAGGGCAAGTGTATAGCGTTCCAGTATGTCATATTCTTCGGGAGTAGCTAATCCACGTGCCAGGATTTCTTCTTTTGAGATGTCTTCATCGTGCATACCCATTTCCGCCTTGGTGGTAGGGGTGATGATGGGATGAGGAAACTTTTCGTTTTCACGCATATTTTCGGGCAGACGCACGCCACAAATTTCACGTACACCGCTCTTATAGGCACGCCATGCACTTCCGCACAGATAGCCGCGCACTATCATTTCAATGGGGAATCCTTGGCACAATACGCCTACGGTTACCATGGGGTCGGGAGTAGCAAGTTTCCAGTTGGGGCAGATATCGGCGGTAGCATCCAGAAATTTGGCTGCGATTTGGTTCAGCATCTGTCCTTTATAAGGGATACCTTCGGGCAAAACCACGTCGAAAGCGGAGATGCGGTCGGTTGCCACCATAATCAGTTTCTCATCATTGATGTTGTACACATCACGTACTTTTCCGTGATATACACTTTTTTGTCCCGGAAAGTGGAAATCGGTTTTTGTCAATGCTTTGCTCATAGTTTTATATTTTATTATATTTTTAATTAGGTGACAAGTTTTCAGTGGGCAAGGTTTTCAGATAATCTTGACTGTTCAGGACCTTGTCACCTTGTTGCCTTTGTTCTCTTCTTCGAATTTTTCGTATGCCTCCACGATACGTGTCACCAGTTTATGGCGTACGATGTCTTTTTTGTTCAGCTCGATAAAGCCGATGCCCTTCACTCCTTTCAGAATCTTAAGGGCTTGTACCAGTCCCGAAGTCTGGTGTGAAGGCAAGTCTATTTGCGTCATATCACCTGTTACAATCATCTTGGTATTCATCCCCATACGTGTAAGGAACATTTTGATTTGTTGTGTGGTGGTATTCTGGGCTTCATCCAGAATTACCACTGCATCGTTCAGTGTACGTCCACGCATAAAAGCCAGCGGGGCTATCTGTATGATGTTCAGGTCCATATACTCCTTGAGCTTGGCGGCAGGAATCATATCTTGCAATGCATCATATAGCGGTTGCAGGTAAGGATCGATTTTATCTTTCATGTCACCCGGTAAGAATCCCAGTTTTTCTCCCGCTTCTACGGCCGGACGGCTCAAGACTATTTTTTTTATTTCCTTGTTTTTCAAAGCACGTACTGCCAGTGCTATAGCGGTATAGGTTTTTCCTGAACCGGCAGGACCGATGGCAAAAATCAAGTCGTTCTTGTCGAACTCTTTGACTAGCTTCAGCTGGTTGGTACTCCGCGGTGTGATGGGTTTTCCCGTTACGCTGTATACGATGGCATCCCCTGTTTTTTCTACCGCAGGTTTGTTTCCCTTGATGATATCGAGGATGGTTTCTTCGTTTAACGAATTGTATTGTGCACAATGCTTTTCCAAGTCAAGGATAGCTTCTTCGAAAGCGCACATTTCTTCTTCGTCTCCCATAATCTTGATGACATTTCCACGTGCTACGATTCGTAGTTTTGGAAACAATGCTTTAATCATCTGCATGTTGGCGTTATTGACGCCATAAAAGACAACCGGGTCAATGTCCTCCAGTACAATATGCTTTTCTATCATTCAGTCTTTGTTCGTATTTAAATTTCTGCAAATTTAATCATTCCTTTTAATCTAACGCTTCTTATCGGGCATTTTCTTTTCTTTTTTCATCGGATGTTTCGTTGAATCTCGTTATCTTTGTGCCATATTGTTTAGATTTGTGAAATCTGTACTAAAAAAGAAGAAAATGATACGAACTTTCATGCGAACAGTCCTGATAATAGGGGGCTTTTTGGTTGTGTTGGGAAGCTGTATGGAGCCTGACCGGAGTATTGTGCTGAACAATCCGCACAACATCCGTGGAGTAGTAAGTTATAAACGGAGTTTCAATGACCTGAATGATGTGCAGTTGTCTTCAGCTAAGCGTATCGGCATCCGTCCCATTGCTTCGCGTGAAGAGGCCGAAGATGAAGTCGGGTCACGTCTTACCCACATAGCTCCGTGCGGGCATTATGATATGGACTCATTGACACATTCAATTCCTTTTCTTGTTCCGAAGGCTAGTGCCTTGCTGGATACTATAGGCATGAATTTTCTTGACTCATTGGGTCGGAAGGGGTTGAATCCGAATAAAATTATTGTGACTTCGGTGTTGCGCACCAAAGATGACGTGAAGCGTTTACGTCGTACCAACGGAAATGCTTCGCTCAACTCATGTCATTTTTATGGTACTACGTTCGATATCAGTTGGAAACGATTTGCTAAAGTCGAGCATCCCGAGGGGCGTCCCATGCAGGGTGTGGGTGCAGATACCTTGAAACTGGTATTGTCGGAAGTGCTTCGTGACTTACGTCAGGCAGACCGGTGTTATGTGAAGTATGAGTTGCGTCAAGGATGTTTTCACATAACGGCAAGATAAGGGAAATGGTACGTTATTTCATTTATTTAGGATATGACGGCACAGCTTATCACGGCTGGCAGGTACAACCCAATGGCATGAGTGTACAAGAAGTATTGCAAAAAGCCTTGTCTGTCTTGATGCGCCGTCCGGTGGAAGTGGTTGGAGCCGGGCGTACCGATGCCGGTGTGCATGCTCGTCTGATGGTGGCACATGTTGATTTTGATGCTCCGGTAGATATATTTCGGATGGTGGACAAGCTGAATCGCCTGCTTCCGCCTGACATTGCGGTTTACCGGATGCGTCGGGTTACAAACGAGGCTCATGCCCGTTTTGATGCCACTTATCGGCGGTATCAGTACCATATTACCACAAATAAGGATCCATTCCATCGGCATTATGCATGGCGTGTATTTCAGTCGCTTGACTTCGAGGCAATGAATCGGGCTGCATCTGTTCTTTTCGAATACACCGATTTTACGAGCTTCAGCAAGCTTCATACTGATGTGAAGACTAATAATTGCCGTATCATGCAAGCTGGTTGGGAACAGGTGGGCGAAGATGAATGGGTGTTTACTATTCAGGCAGACCGTTTCCTCCGTAATATGGTGCGTGCGGTGGTAGGTACGCTAGTCGAAGTAGGTAGGGGCAAACTTACCCTTGACGGGTTCCGTCGGGTGATAGAAGCAAAAGACCGTTGTAGTGCAGGGACTTCCGTGCCTGCACATGCTCTTTTCCTGGTTGATGTGGGCTATCCGGAACTTCTGTTTTATCCATAAACCAGATATCCCACAATACCGCTTAGTACAATCAGCAGGATGGGATTGGCCTTAAAGCGGTAGGAGGCTATGAAGACAGTTACGAAGAGGATGATGCTGACGATGATTTGCACATTGGCGGTGCCGAAGTTTTCTCCATTCATCAATACGAGGGCGGCAGCAGCAAGCAGTCCTACTACGCCCGGACGTAATCCACTAAATACGGAAGACACAGCAGGATGTTTTTGGTATTTCAGGAAGAACCGGCTGATGAGGACCATCAAGATAAACGAAGGAAGCACCACGGCACCAGTCGTGATAATAGAGCCTAAAATACCCCAAGCGTGCGAATAGCCTGCATTGACTACTGCCGTATACCCCACATAAGTGGCAGAGTTGATGCCGATAGGACCAGGAGTCATTTGGCTGATGGCGATGATGTCGGTAAACTCGGGCGATGTGAGCCAGGCGTGGCGGGTCACAACTTCGCCTTGTATCATGGATATCATGGCGTACCCGCCTCCGAATCCAAAAAGTCCGATTTTGAAGAATGCGTAAAAAAGTTGCAGGAAAAGCATATGGATAATTAATAGTTAATAATTAATAATTAATAATTAATAGTGAACGGTTGATGTTTGAGCCGGTGTATGCAAACTTCTAATTTTCAACGTTTAGATTTTAACCTCCCATAGATGTATCCTCCCAGTCCGCTTAGGATAATGACATAAATGGGAGAAAAACCCAAGAGCCAGATAAGAAGAGCGGAAACAATGGGAATCCACACGTTATAGCGGTTAATACGTGCCGACTTTGCCATCTTGAACGTGGGGGCAGCTATTAATGCCACTACAGCAGGGCGGATGCCCTTGAACACGTTTTCCACTGCAGGGTATTGTTTGATTTGTTGGAAGAAAAGGGCAATGGCAAGGATAACAAGGAACGAAGGGAGGATGGTGCCCAGTGCCATCCAGAAAGCTCCCCAGAATTTTCGTAACTTGTAGCCGATGAAAATGGCGATATTGACGGCAAAGATGCCGGGTACGGTTTGTGCCAGTGCCATCAGGTCGAGGAAGTCTTCGCGGGTAATCCATTTCCGTTTGTCGACTAGTTCGTCTTCGATGAGCGGCACCATGGCATATCCGCCCCCGATGGTGAACATCCCGATGCGGGTAAAGATAAGGAATGACTTGATGTAGAAATTCATGTTGTTGTTTTAATCGGTTTGTTATTCGTTTTTCTTATATACGCTGGGCGGCACGCCATAAAATTTCTTGAACGTGTCGGCGAAATATTTCGGATCGGCAAAACCCATACGGTCGGAAACTTCTGCTACAGTGTATTGCTGGCTTTTCAGCAGGGTGGCAGCTTCTTGCATACGGATATTGCGGATGAATTCGTTGGGGGCGATGCCCGTTAGTGCCTTCATCTTGTTGTAAAAACTGGTGCGGCTCATGTTCATGCTGGCGCACAGGGTGTCTACAGTCAGTTCACCTCCTAGGTTTTCCTTAATGAAAGTAGTGGCACGGCGCATGAAGTCTTCGTCCAGTCCTGATGGGAGAGGGATGTCTTCGGCAGGTGGTTCCATGTCTAATGATGCCTGCTTCAGACGCTTACGTATAAACTCACGGTTTTCCAACAGGTTATTGATATTTGCTTTCAGTACCGTCAGGTCGAAGGGCTTTACAATATGCATGTCTGCTTTGGTCTGTAGACCGCGCAGGATATCCTCCTTAGTTCCCAGGGCTGTGAGCAGAATGACTGGTATGTGGCTGGTTTCAATGTCACTTTTCAGGGTTCCACATAGCTCTTCTCCGTTCATTACGGGCATCATTACGTCGGAGATGACCAGGTCGGGCTGAAGGGTGCGTATCTTGCTGAGTGCCTCTTGTCCGTTGCCGGCTTCTTCTGTACGATAGGTGTCAGCCAGGTTTTCTGCAAGGAAAGTGCGCAGGCTGGTGTTGTCTTCTACTATTAAGATAAGAGGAGCATTGGAAGCTGCTTTCCGGACGTTCTTTTTCTGAGGAAGTGCAGGAAGAATTTCTTCTCGTTCTTCCATTGTGGCGAAGGCTTCGCCTGGGATTTCATCGGTGCGATACTGATAATGTTCGCTCCGGATGGGGAAGCTCAAGACGAAGGTGGTGCCTGCGTTTTCAGCACTTGTGAAACTTATTTTTCCTTCGTGATTACGGATGAGCCGGTAGGTGAGCAACATGCCAATACCTGAACCCGTTATCAGTTGGTTGGTAGCATTTCTGCCCCGGAACAGGAAACGGAACAGTTTCTTTTGGTCTTCTTTGGGGATGCCGATTCCGGTGTCTTTGATGCAGAGTGTCCAGCGATTCTTGGTATATCCGGATTCTATCTGTATTTCTCCTCCGTGCGGTGTGTACTTCAAGGCGTTGCTGATGAGGTTTCGTAGGATAGAGTCTATTTTATTACGGTCTATCCATACATCCAGTTGGCTGAAAGTGGAGGTATAATGTAGGCTGATGCCTTTTTGTTCGGCGTATGCCTGAAATTGTTTCAGGTAGGTTTGCAGGTAGGTTCCCAGCTCATGTCGTGACACTACGGCTTGTGAACTGTAGTAACTTTCTTTCTGGAAGTTGATGAGATTGTCTGCAAGGTCAGAGAGGTTTTCGGTGCTTTGCAGGGCGAGGTTTAGATTCATTACTCCCTTATCGCTTAAATGTTCGTCTTTCAGGATTTCACCCAAAGGAGCCTTGATGAGGGTGAGCGGTGTACGGATATCGTGAGCGGTATGTACGAAGAAATTGATTTTCTCTTGCGATACTTGTTTCTCGTGGCGTATCATTTTGATGCGTACCAAGAGGTATGTGATGCCGATGATGATAAGGGCATAGCCCAGAAATGCCCAAAAGGTGAGCCATGCCGGACGTCCTATCAGGATACGGATAGAGCGCTCTTCTATCGGTTGGTGATTATCGGTCAGGACGGCTCGTACGTGCAGGGTATAATTGCCTGGCGAGAGGTTGGTGTATTGGATGAGTCCGTCGGGCGAGAGAGGTGACCATTCATCGTAGAATCCTTCCAGTTTCCAGCTGTATGCAATGTCGGATGAATTGTCGAAATTGATGGATGAAACGTTGAGTGAGAAAGTGTTCTGGTTATACCCCAGCTTGATTTGTGTCGTTTGGTCAAGCGGTTGGGAAAGGGGAGAATCTTTCTCTCCCGCGTGTACTGTTCGGTACATGATTTTCAAGTCTGTAAATACCAGATGGCTATAGAAATCGGAAGGTAACTGGATGTTGTCAGGCAAGACGATGGCACCTTCGTTACTTCCGAATATCATTTCCCCATTCCGGCTATGGATAGCTGCATTGGGGTTGAAGCTTGCTGCCAGCAGACCTTGCTCTTTGGTCCAGTTAGTAAATGTACCAGTGGAGAGGTTGAAAAATGCCAGTCCGTTTTCTGTGCCCAGGTAGAGATTTCCTTCACGGTCGTTCGTGATGCTGTAAATATTGTTGCTTCCCAAGCCACTGTTTTCGGTATGGTAGTGCCGGATGATTTTTCCTTGATCATCGGCAACGAACAGTCCGTTTCCGGAGGTTCCGATATAGGTATACCGGCTTTTTGGGTGCAGACAGATGGCATTGATGCAACCCATTTCGATTTCATTGTCAAGCGGACGGATTTCACCACTCTGTTTGTTGAGGACGAATACCCCGTTTATGGTACCTGCCCACATTGTCTGTTTGTCTTTTTGTACCAATGTTGTAATAGGATAGCCTATGTCATACTCGGCAGTGGCGTGCGTGTGAGGATGATGCGATTTCAGGCGGTAGAATCCTCCAGTCCATACAAGGCCTTCTTCATCGCGCAGGATGCATCGGATATATTTGTCCGGTCCTTCTTCGGGTGAGAACTTTTGTTGCTGATAAAAGGTCACTCGTCTGGCCTGCTTGTCTATTGCATAGATTCCCGACATGTATCCTCCGGTTAGGATAAGGCCGGGGCGAACTTCACAAAGAGCTGTAAAGATGCGGTTTTCACTTTCTCCGTTGGAGCCTTTGTCGGAAGAAGTGAGATAGTTGGTCCATTGCTTCCGCTGAGTGTCAAAACAGCTTATGCCGTTGCTGGTGGCATACCAGATGTCTCCATCGGCATCTTCCAGAATGTCGTTGATACAATTGTTTGCCAAGGAATTGGCATTGTTGGGCGAGTGTACAAGCCACTGATAACTGGGATATTGTTCCGAATAGATGGTGATACCAGTAGGGTAGACCACGTTCCAAAGTCGTCTGGCGTGGTCCATGTAAATATCTTTGATGATGTTTCCATTCATCTTATTGGGGGTGCGTGGGTCTTCTTGCAGGAATGGTTCCAGGTGCAGGCGGTTCATGTCCAGGCGGTAAACGCCTTTCCCATCGGTAGCGATATAAAGTGTATCAGGGTACGTACGGTCTGGGATGATATTGTTAATGCCAATGTCTTTCATCGAATTGCCCAGTGCCGTTAGCTTTTCTTGCAGCGGATTATATACATACACCTTATCCAGCAGGCTATTGATGACAAGCTGGTGTGTAGGTTGGTGGTAATAGATATAGTCTATCAGCTGGAGGGCAGGCAGATGGATGGGATATATCTCTCGAATCTGGAAATCCTCGAACCGGATTTTGTATAATTGTAGTTCGGATGCCAGATAATATTCGGTTGCATTTGCCTGTGCAATGCCGATGATTTTGCCTTTTGCCTGTTGGGGTAACTGGTAGTGTTTACCCGAGTGGATGTCGTAAATGACAAAATGCTGGTTCACGCACATCCATATCCGGTCCGAACGGTCCATATAAAGTGCCGATATAGGGTGCTTCTTCAATTCCGGATAAGCAAGATGCAGGTCGAAAGTGAGCTGGAAAGAATCTTTCAGTTCGTTGTAGCGAAAAAGGTGTCCATCTTTTCCTATTTCCCATATTGTCTGTTTGCTGTCGGTGCGTAGGAGGTTAAGGTTGGGATAGAAGTCTTGGGCTTTTCCTTGATGGAACAGGTCGTAATGTGTGAACCGTTTCCCGTCGTAACGGTCTGCCCCTTTGTGGGTAAGTATCCAGATATAATATTGTTTTCCTTGTTCGATAGAAAGTACCCTTCTGCTGCTGAGTCCGTTATCCATGCCGATGTATTTGAATATTTGGGCGTTTATAGGGAATAATGATACCAATATCATTCCTATTAGAATAAAGAACTTGTTCAGCATAACGGAAAGGTTTATGAGTTTTGTTTTTAACGCGGATTAACGCAGATTTTCGCAGATATTCATTCGATAATCTGCGTTAATCCGCGTTAATCTGTGTTTCCTTATATATTAAAGGTATTTACTTATGTACTTCTACCCACTTACGCGCATTGACGAAGGCTTCCATCCACGGTGTGATTTGGTCTTCGTGAATGCGGTCGGCAGGATAGTAGGCATTGTTCCAGGGGAAGCAGGCACGTTCCAAGTGCGGCATCATCGCCAGATGGCGTCCGTCCTGACTGGCGATACCTGCTACGCTATAGTCTGAACCGTTCGGATTGCCCGGATATTCATCGTATGAATATTTCAATACCACGTTGTAATGGTCTTCAGGATAAGGCAACGAGAATTTTCCTTCTCCATGGGCTACCCAGATGCCTAATTTTGAGCCGCTCAACGAGCCGAACATCACGCTTCGGTTCATCGGTACGGTTACGCCCAAGAATGCCGATTCGAACTTGTGCGAGTCGTTGTGCAACATCTTGCCCTGTTTCTTGTCTTCAGGAGTAATCAGCCCTAATTCCATCATCAGCTGGCATCCGTTGCATACGCCTAACGAAAGGGTATCCTTGCGTGCATAGAAGTTATCAAGTGCCGCCTTGGCTTTCGGGTTGAAGAGGAAGGTTCCAGCCCATCCTTTTGCCGAGCCTAATACGTCGGAATTGGAGAACCCTCCGCAGAACACGATGAAATGGATGTCTTCCAGTGTTTCGCGTCCGCTTACAAGGTCGGTCATCGTTACGTCTTTTACATCGAAGCCTGCCAAGTAGAGCATATATGCCATTTCGCGTTCACCGTTGGTCCCTTTTTCACGGATGATTGCCGCCTTGATGCCACTTGGTGTGCGTCGGTCGGGGTTCAAGCCGAATTGTGACAATTTGCCTGTAAATGACTTGTCGAATACAGTTTCGAGCGGTTGCATCTTGTAGTTCTCGAAACGTTTCTTGGCGCATCCGTTCATGCTCTGCTTGCGGTCGAGAAGGTAAGAAGTAGAGTACCATACGTCGCGCAAATAGTCGATGCCGAACTGGTAAGTAGCTTCGTGAAGCGTGACAAGTATATGGCGTTCGTCGGTAGGTGTACCCAGCTTGACAAAGCCTACACCTGCATCTTCCAGGATTTTCTTGACTTCGTGTTTGTGCTTGTCGGCTACCTGGATGACAACACCCGGATTTTCGGCGAAGAGAATCTTCACGATGTCTTCGTGCTTGAATTTATCGAGGTTGATTTCCATACCGCCTTCGGTATTGGCGAAGCACATTTCGAGTAAGGTAGTGATAAGACCTCCAGCCGAAATGTCGTGTCCTGCCAAAATCAATCCTTTGTTCACCAGTTCCTGAATGGCAAGGAATGCATCACGGAAATAGCTGGGATTTTGTACGGTAGGAACGTCATCGCCCACTTTATTCAAGGATTGTGCAAATGCCGAACCTCCCAAGCGGAGCTGGTCGAAGCTGAAATCAATGTGGTAGAAGGTCGATTTCGGATTGTTTACCATTACCGGAGAAACAACTTTCTTGATATCCGATACTTCGCCTCCTGCAGATACGATAACTGTTCCCGGGCTGATAATCTTTTCTCCGTTCGGGTATTTTTGCGTCATCGAAAGCGAGTCTTTTCCTGTAGGCACATTGATTTGCAAGGCACAGCAGAAATCAGACAATGCTTTCACCGCCGTGTAGAGACGTGCGTCTTCACCTTCTTGCGAGCGGCAGGGCCACATCCAGTTAGCCGAAAGCGAGAGGCTGTCCATGCCGTCTGCCAAAGGTGCCCATACGATGTTGGTCAGGGCTTCGGCTACAGACAATACCGAACCGTATGCCGGATTGGCAAGACCTGCTTGCGGAGCATGTCCGAGAGCTGTGGCAATACCTTTCTCACCCCGATAGTCGAGCGCAACCACACCGCAATCGCTCAAAGGCAACTGAAGTTCGCCCTGACATTGCTGGCGCGCGATTTTACCTGTAACCGAGCGGTCTACTTTGTTGGTCAGCCAGTCCTTGCAGGCTACGGCTTCCAGTTGGAGCACACGGCGCACGTATTCGTTCAGCTTGGTTACGTCGTAGGTCACGTTTTCATAGTGGCGTTCTACAGTCTTGTCTACCATATAAGTCTTAGGAGAAGAACCGAACATCTGGTCTACCGCCAGGTCGAACGGGCGTACACCATCGGCTTGCTCGAAGGCAAAACGATGGTCGCCCGTGGTTTCGCCTACCACATACATCGGGGCACGTTCGCGTTCGGCTATCTTTTTCACATGTTCGATAGATTCTTCTTCAATCAACAGTCCCATACGCTCTTGCGATTCGTTGGCTATGATTTCTTTTGCCGAAAGTGTTTCGTCTCCGATAGGCAGCTTGTCCATGTGAATCAATCCGCCGCAATCCTCAACCAATTCCGACAAGCAGTTTACGTGACCTGCCGAACCGTGGTCATGGATGGAAACAATCGGGTTGGTATCTTCTTCGCAGAGGGCGCGCACTACATTGTATGCGCGTTTCTGCATCTCGGCGTTGGCACGTTGTACGGCATTCAGCTCGATGCCTGATGAATAACGGCCGGTTTCTACCGACGATACCGAACCGCCTCCCAGTCCGATGCGATAGTTGTCACCTCCTAATACTACGATTTCATCTCCTGCTTCGGGCGTTCCTTTCAGGCAATCGCGTTTTGTTCCGTAGCCCACGCCTCCGGCAAGCATAATCACCTTGTCGTATGCATATTTTTCGTTGTTTTCCTGATGCTCGAAGGTCAATACCGAACCGCAGATGAGAGGTTGCCCGAATTTGTTTCCGAAGTCGGAAGCACCGTTCGAAGCCTTAATCAGGATTTGTTCGGGAGTCTGGTACAACCATTTGCGTACGGGCAGGATGCTTTCCCATTCGCGTCCCTCATCGGTACGGGGATAAGAAGTCATATAAACCGCTGTACCTGCAATGGGCCACGAGCCTTTTCCTCCGCCCATACGGTCGCGGATTTCACCTCCGGTACCAGTAGAAGCGCCGTTGAACGGCTCTACCGTTGTGGGGAAGTTATGCGTTTCCGCCTTCAGGGAGATGACGGTCTTTATATCTTTAATGATGAAATAATCGGATGTAGAGTGATCTTTCGGAGCGAATTGCTCTACTACGGGACCTTCGGCAAAGGCTACATTGTCTTTGTATGCCGAGATAATCTTGTTCGGATTCTCTTTGGTAGTCTTCTTAATCATCTGGAACAAGGATGATTCCATTTCCTTTCCGTCAATGATGAACGTACCGCCGAATATTTTATGGCGGCAATGTTCCGAATTGATTTGGGCGAAACCGAACACCTCCGAGTCGGTCAGCTTGCGTCCCAGGTCTTGTTCTACTTTTTTCAGGTAGTCCATCTCTTCGCGTGAGAGTGCCAGTCCTTCCTGTTCGTTGTAAGCTTCCAGGTCATCAATGTAAATAATGGGCTGGGGTTTGATATTTACGTCAAATATCTGTTGGTTTAGCCCGTGGTACATACGTTGCAGCATCGGGTCGTGTTCCGCGTTTTCGTCCTTTACGGAAAAATATTCTTCGATGCGGCGAATGCCTGTAAGTCCCATGTTCTGGGTAATTTCTACCGCGTTCGTACTCCACGGCGTAATCATTTCCCGGCGTGGACCGATGAACCAGCCTTGTAAATTCTCTTCTTTTTCTACCGTCGCGTTTCCATACAGCCAACTCAGTTTCTTGATGTCGTCTGCATTCATTTCCTTATTGCATTGGGTAGCAATCACACTTTGATTAGGTGTTCTGAAAAATAGAATCATAGCGTCTGTTATGGTTAAAATTGATTGTTCACTAAAATTATTCTGCAAAGTTACACAATTCGTTGGAATATTATCGAATAAAAGATAGATTTATATAGATTAGAAAGGAATATTTGTGATGGATTTTCAGGCTGTTGAGATTGTATATATGAGGTGTGTTGGCAACAATTTTGATTTTTGTTTGGCAGATGAGCTTGAAAAAGTTAACTTTGCCGTGCTGAAAACTAACTTATTACATCAAGACAAAATGAATAAAATTATTTCAAAGGAACATTTTTCAGAAAAGGTGTTCAAATTAGTGGTGGAAGCACCACTTATAGCCAAGTCACGTAAGGCTGGGCATTTTGTCATCGTGCGCGTAGGAGAAAAAGGTGAACGTATGCCGCTTACCATAGCTGAGGCAGATCCGGTAAAGGGCACGATTACATTGGTGGTACAAGAGGTGGGATTATCGTCTACACGCCTGTGCGAGTTAAACGAGGGTGATTACATTACTGACGTGGTAGGACCACTTGGTAAGGCCACGCACATTGAAAACTTCGGTACGGTGGTTTGTGCTGGTGGAGGCGTGGGTGTTGCTCCAATGTTGCCTATTGTGCAGGCGTTGAAAGCTGCCGGAAACCGGGTGATAACTGTGCTTGCCGGACGTAGCAAGGAACTGATTATCCTGGAGAAGGAGATGCGTGAAAGTTCGGATGAGGTAATCATTATGACTGATGACGGTTCGTATGGGAAGAAAGGATTGGTAACGGCTGGTGTGGAAGAAGTCATTCTGCGTGAGAAAGTGGATAAGTGCTTTGCCATTGGTCCGGCAATCATGATGAAGTTCGTTTGCCTGCTCACCAAAAAATACGATATCCCGACCGATGTGTCGCTCAATACCATTATGGTAGATGGAACAGGTATGTGCGGTGCCTGCCGTATAACTGTAGGAGGAAAGACCAAGTTTGTATGCGTAGACGGGCCGGAGTTCGATGGACATCAAGTGGATTTCGATGAAATGTTGAAGCGTATGGGGGCTTTTCGCGATATCGAACGCGAAGAAATACATAAACTCGATCCGGTAGACCCGCACGTATGTGAAGTTACAAAGTCTCAGGACGACCGTACAGCTCCATGGCGAGAAGCCCTGCGTAAGTCAATGAAACCGAAAGAACGCACCGCTATCCCTCGTGTGAAAATGAATGAGTTGGATCCCGAATACCGTTCGCATAGCCGTAAGGAGGAAGTGAATCTCGGATTGAATGAAGAACAGGCATTGACAGAGGCTAAGCGTTGTTTGGATTGTGCCAATCCTTCGTGTATGGAAGGTTGTCCGGTAGGTATCAATATTCCGGGCTTCATTAAAAATATCGAACGTGGTGAGTTTCTTGAGGCGGCCCGTGTATTGAAAAAGACCAGTGCACTGCCTGCAGTTTGTGGTCGGGTATGTCCACAGGAAAAGCAATGTGAGTCGAAGTGCATTCATCTTAAGATGGGGCACGAAGCCGTTGCTATCGGCTACTTGGAGCGTTTTGCTGCTGATTACGAGCGTGAGAGCGGACAGATTTCTACGCCCGAACTGGCTCCGAAGAATGGCGTTAAAGTAGCTGTTGTAGGCTCGGGACCTGCCGGTTTGTCGTTTGCTGGCGATATGGCTAAGATGGGTTATGATGTGACCGTGTTCGAAGCTTTGCACGAAATTGGTGGTGTATTAAAATATGGTATCCCGGAATTTCGGTTGCCGAATAAAATCGTGGATGTAGAGATAGAGAACCTTTCGAAAATGGGGGTAGAGTTTGTAAAAGACTGCATCATTGGGAAGACGGTTTCTGTAGAAGACTTGCAGGCTGAAGGTTATAAGGGTGTTTTTGTAGCATCTGGAGCCGGACTGCCCAACTTCATGAACATTCCGGGCGAGAATTCAATCAATATTATGTCATCGAATGAATATCTGACCCGCGTCAACCTGATGGATGCGGCAAGTGAGGATTCAGATACCCCTGTTACTTTTGGAAAGCGTGTCATTGTGGTGGGAGGCGGAAATACGGCAATGGATTCCGTGCGTACAGCACGCCGTCTAGGAGCTGAGCGGGCAATTATTGTTTACCGTCGGTCGGAAGCTGAAATGCCTGCCCGTATTGAAGAGGTGAAGCACGCCAAAGAAGAAGGTGTGGAGTTTATGACTCTGCACAATCCGCTTGAATATATTGCCGACGAGCAGGGGCGTGTGAAGCAAGTGGTGCTTCAGAAAATGGAGTTAGGAGAACCCGATGCTTCTGGACGCCGTAGCCCGGTGGCTATACCAGGGGCTACTGTAACGCTCGATATTGATATGGCTATTGTCAGTGTGGGCGTGTCGCCAAATCCGATAGTACCGAATTCCATTCCAGGACTGGAACTGGGACGTAAAGGTACCATTGCGGTGAACGATGACATGCAGTCTTCCATTCCTGCTATCTATGCCGGAGGTGATATCGTGCGTGGAGGTGCTACGGTGATTCTGGCAATGGGTGACGGACGTCGTGCTGCAGCCGCCATGGACAAGCAGTTGCGTGGTGCTGTCTAATGAGTGGTATAATATATTGGTATTGATTTTAGAACATTAGGAACGCAGGTTTCCGCAGATTGGAAAAGATAAATCATCTGTGTGAATCTGCGTTTTGTTGATGATTAAATATTGAAAATGAGTAAAGACAATCGTGCATCGACACCGATGCGCCGACTGCCTTCGTGGCAAGTTTCTTTGATACCTTTTGTGGTATTGACCCTGTCTCTGGTAGTGATTATAAAAATATTCGGCCCCGATGCTCTTTCGGGAGGGAGTCAGGTATGTTTGTTATTGGCTTCTGCTGTTACGGCAGCCATTTCGATGTTTGCCTATAAGAATTCGTGGGAAATTTTGGAGTTTTGCATTCTCGACAATATCCGGTCAGTTGGTACAGCTATCCTTATCTTGTTGCTTATCGGTGCGATTGCCGGCACATGGATGGTGAGTGGTATTGTTCCTGCTATGATATGTTATGGAATGCAGGTAATTTATCCGGCAATATTCTTGGCTGCAGCTTGTGCGATATGTGCGCTAGTATCGCTGATGACAGGGAGTTCGTGGACCACGATTGCCACCATTGGAGTGGCATTGATAGGCATCGGTGTGGCTTTGGGATTTGAACCGGGATGGACGGCAGGTGCTATTGTGTCGGGGGCTTATTTCGGCGATAAGGTCTCTCCGTTATCTGACACGACGGTGTTGGCTTCTTCCTCTTCGGGTACTCCTTTGTTCACTCATATTCGCTATATGATGATTACTACTATCCCTTCGCTGACGATAGCGATGGTGATTTTTCTTGTGGCGAGTCTGATGCACAAGCAGGTTGGAGCGTCACAGACTGCCGAGTTTGCTGGGGCATTGAAATCTGTTTTTAACATTACACCCTGGTTGCTGATTGTTCCGGCACTTACTGGTGTGCTTATTGTTAAGAAAGTACCTGCTGTCTTGACGCTTTTTTGTGCTGCGGTGATGGCTGCCGTAACGGGACTTGTCGCTCAGCCTCAAGCGGTATGGGCAGTAGCGAACCCCGGACTGCCTTTTACTGATTTTTCAGGTTTGTCTTTTTGGGATGCATGTAAGGGCATTACTGTTACATTTTATGGCTCGACGGCTATCCAGACCGGTAATGAGGCTATTGATGCCTTGATTTCTACACGAGGTATGACGGGGATGCTTAATACGATATTCTTGATTGTCTGTTCGGTTACATTCGGTGGAGTACTTGCGGGAAGTGGTATGCTGAAAAGTCTGACCGAACTGTTTGCCCGTCTTGCCCATAGGGCCTTTACGTTGGTAGGAGCTACGGTTGGAACCGGATTGGTATGTAATATCGTTACGGGCGACCAATATATTTCCATCTTGCTGACTAGCAGCCTCTATAAGAAACTTTATGAGCGAAAAGGGTATGAAAACCGTTTGCTTAGCCGGTCGGTGGAAGACTCGGCTACTGTCACATCGGTGCTTATTCCATGGAATTCTTGTGGTATGACGCAGGCGACAGTACTTAAAGTACCTACGCTGGAGTATCTTCCATATAGCTTTTTTAATATCCTTTCTCCGTTTATGTCTGTTCTGGTTGCTGCAGTAGGGTATAGAATATTCCGGAGTAAGAAGGCGAAGGCAGAAGAGGTTGATTGAAAGGGAATACGTTTCAGTGCCTCTTTTTGCCGGTTGGGAAAGATTTCTGAAGTCAGTCTTGTGTGAATGCTTTTACTTTGCATGCGTTAATCAATAAAATACAGATGATATGAAATTTTGGTTCGACACACTCCGGAGCCGGCTGCTGCTGACGTTCATCACTTATGTGCTCTACATGTTGCTTTACTTCCTGACTGACGAGGTAATGCGTGATTTCTATCTGGAGAAGCACCCGGTCTGGGATTACGTGGTGGATATTTTGACTACTTTGGTCTGCGTGTTCTTTTTCGTACAGCTTTCCATCTGTTACAGCAAGGTGATTTACAGGCGGTTCATGTCGTTGGCACACCCTTATCGCAGTCTGATTGTATTCTTCGTCAGATAGCCGTTATCTTCCTCATTACACAAACGGAAATGCCTCAAAAACTTATCCCAAATCATCGCACGATAAATTCAAAACAGTTTCTGAATTGCCTGATGAAATTTTGTAAGCATTCGAACCAATGCTTACTGACTACTGCCTTTCCGGATAGAATCATAACAAGACGCAGCCGGTTGCAGAAGCCCGCGGATATAGTTGCAGTGGCAAGCGCATATAGGTCCATCCGCTGCAAGATTATTAATTTTATACCAGACGAAGTTATCTGTGTGGAGACAAGAAGATACAGTACTCCGGCGTTTGATAGGTCTATACAATCTATAGTCACTTGTTTGTCTATGTTGTTACGGTAGTAAAAAGCTATAAACAAGTTTTTTCGGATGGCAGTAAGATGGGCAGCAAGCAATAAAAAAGAGGATAGGATGTTACTCTTTGCGAGTGTACATCCTATCCTCTTTTGGAAATTTAGGGAGTTTGTTATCTCATTTCAATTTGAGTAATTTCACCGATATACATTGTATATTGTTTAGATGCATCGACAGTTTGGTTGAGCGATTTCAATTCATTTGCAGTCATTGGTTGCGCCATCGCTTTTTTGCAAGTAATAATTATCGAAGGCTGTGTGCTTTGGTTGAAGTAGAATGAAACTTTGTAGGTCGTGTTTTGTCCCATCAATGCGTTGGCTGCGATGCGGCTTTGGTCGAATAAAATATAGGCAACATTCTTTCCCAACATTTGTCCCAGTCCACTCCAGCTTTCAGTTTGGATGTCAATGGTTTCTCCGTTTTCAGCAGTCAGAGTGATACGTCCTTGGGTGGCCAGCTCATTCAAGTTGGAAGGAAGCCGGTCTATGCTCACTGTTTTCAGTTCACCTGTAGCAGAAAGAGTGGGCTGTTGTGTAGAGAGAGTGGCAGGTTGTTGTACGTTTGCAGTTGTTTGCGTACCCAGAAGCTTTTGTCCTAAAGCATCGGTTACCTGCTGGAAGAGTTGGTCTTTCAGGTCGATGGTTTCTCTTCTGAACTTTCCACATATCGGAGCCAGTTTCGTTTGTTTCTTGTTTAAAGCCATATCGTCTGTAATCCATTCTTCTGCAGTATATTTTTCACCTCCATCACGGGCTTCGTCATACCAATAGCGGATACGTGTCATTTCAAGGTCGCAAATACCTTCTTTGGCATAAATCAGAAATTGATAGTAAATACGTGTGCGGTCGAGTGATAATGCGGAAGAAGAAAATACAATGTATTCTTCAGCTTGTACGGCGATTTCTCCAGCTTCTTCGTTGGTATAGGCTACAAAACTGTTTAGTTTTCCATCGGGTTTAAACCGGTTCGTAGCCCAGTCTAGAAGTTGATTGTAGATTTCCTGTTTCGAGAGTCCGGGTGCTTTGATTTCTTTGGTGAAAGTCACTTTCCCATCGGTCAGGGTTACGGCTCCTGCCAGGTACTTTGGATTTGAGTTGTCGTTTTTATCCTTAGCAATGCCTGTCAGAGGCAAACATATCAAAAGGATGAGCAGTAGTTTTTTCATAATGATTTATTGATTTGATTCTATTTAGAAGGACAAATATAGGAAGAAAACGAAAAAAAAGGCTGAATTTTGCTATAAATAATATGAAAAGAGAAGCGTAAGAAGCTGTTTTGAATTTCTCCAAAAAGTATTTCTTGGCTTGATGTATCCGTTTTCGTGTGTGCTTTGGGCGATTTTTTGGTTCTTTTCGCTCCTGTTCTTCGTCAGATAGCCCGCTATCTTCCTCATCACAGAAGCGAAAATGCCTCAAAAACTCATCCCAAATCATCGCACGATAAATTCAAAACAGCTTCTAAATAAAATGCGGATTAACGCAGATTGGGCAGTTAGTTATTCTATGCTGCGAAAGCCTGCGTTAATCCGCATTTTTAAAAGGTACCGGTTAGTGGACCGGCATTTTATCGATGCGTTTTTGGTGACGTCCTCCTTCAAAAGCAGTGTTGAAGAATTCGGTCATAATTTTGTCCGCCATCTCGTTGTCAATGAAACGTCCAGGCATTACCAAAACGTTGGCATCATTATGCTGGCGTGCCAAGTGGGAAATCTCCGGAATCCAGCAAAGTGCGGCACGTATGCCCTGATGTTTGTTCAGAGTCATGCTGATGCCTTCTCCGCTGCCACAGATTGCAATACCCGGATAACATTCGCCCGCTTCTACGGCAAGTGCCAACGGGTGTGCAAAGTCTGCGTAGTCGCAACTGTCGGCAGTATATGTGCCGAAGTCTTTATATTCCCAACCTTTTGCTTCGAGCCATTGCTTTACATATTGTTTCAATGCAAAGCCGGCATGGTCGGAAGCCAATCCTATCAGTTTCATATTAGAACATGGCTTTTACTTGGTTGTATACGTTTTCGGCTGTGAAGCCCAGCTTTTCGTCCAAAACCTTGTACGGAGCCGAGAAACCGAATGATTCCAATCCCCAAATCTTTCCGTCAGTGCCTACCAGTCCAAGCAGATTTACAGGCAGTCCGGCTGTCAGACCGAATTTCTTTACTCCGGCAGGAAGGACGCTGTCCTGATATTCTTTGCTTTGGCTGCGGAACAGTCCTTCCGAAGGAACAGAAACGATACGCACCTTGATGCCATCTTTACGGAGTAGTTCAGTTCCGGCTACCAAAGTAGATACTTCCGAACCTGAAGCCAGCAGGATAACATCCGGGTTTTCGTCAGAGCCGGCTACGACATAAGCGCCTTTGGCTGTCTGGGTATAATCGTTTCCTTCGGGCAAGTTGGCAATATTCTGGCGAGAGAAAATCAGTGCAGTAGGAGTGGTCGTGTTTTCCATTGCCAGCTTCCATGCCTGAGTAGTCTCTTCGCAATCTGCCGGGCGGAGAACCAACATTGAGTTGTGTCCCTTGTGGTTTTTCAGTTTCTCCATCAAGCGGATTTGTGCTTCTTGTTCTACCGGTTCATGAGTAGGTCCGTCTTCGCCTACACGGAATGCGTCGTGTGTCCAAATGAACTTCACAGGAGTTTCCATCAGGGCAGCCATACGTACAGCTGGTTTCATGTAGTCGGAGAATACAAAGAAGGTACCGCATGCGGGGATAACGCCTCCGTGCAATGCCATACCGATGCAGCAGCATGCCATGGTCAATTCTGATACACCTGCTTGGAAGAATGCGCCGCTGAAGTCGTTTTTCGTAAAGGCATGTGTCTTTTTCAAGAAACCGTCGGTCTTATCAGAGTTAGACAAGTCGGCAGATGCGCAAACCATGTTTTCTACTTGTTCTGCCAATGCGCCGAGCACAGTAGCCGAAGCACCACGTGTAGCCGAACCTGCTTTTTGCTGGATAGCGTCCCAGTTTACTTGAGGAGCTTTGCCAGAGAACCAGTATTCCATCTTGGCAGCCAGTTCCGGATTAGCCTTTGCCCATTCTGCTTTAGCCGCATAGCGTTCGCCTACGATGGCTTTCAGTTCTTCGCGGCGTTTTGCGTAAAGTTCCGCTACTTCCGGGAAGATTTGGAACGGTTGTTCCGGATTGCCACCCAAGTTCTTGACGGTATTGGTGTAAGCGTCACCTCCCAACGGCGCGCCGTGTGTAGCGCAGTTGTGTTCGTAGCTGCTGTTGTCTGCCTTACGTGCCCCCTTACCCATGATGGTCTTACCGATAATCAAGGTAGGCTGACCTGTTACGGCTTTTGCTTCGGTCAATGCGGCACGGATTTCGTCAGCGTCATTCCCATTGATTGTAATGACTTTCCAGCCCCATGCCTCGTATTTCTTGGCTACATCTTCGTCTGTTACGTCTTTACATTCGGTAGACAGCTGGATATCGTTCGAGTCGTAGAACATAATCAAGTTGTCCAGTCCCAAGTGTCCGGCGATACGTCCCGAGCCTTGTGAGATTTCTTCTTGTACACCTCCGTCTGAGATGTAAGCATAAATAGTCTGGTTCATTACGTCACCTAAACGTGCTTTCAGGAATTTAGCTGCGATGGCGGCACCTACAGCGAATGTGTGTCCTTGTCCCAGCGGGCCGGAAGTGTTTTCGATACCTCTCATGACGTCTACTTCAGGATGTCCTGGAGTAGGGCTTCCCCATTGACGGAATTGTTGCAATTCGTCCATGGTGAATTTGCCAGTCAACGCCAGTACAGAGTACAGCATCGGTGACATGTGTCCTGGGTCAAGGAAGAAGCGGTCTCTGCCTTCCCAACGGGGATTTTCAGGGTCGTAAACTAAAAACTCAGAGAAGAGTACATTTACAAAGTCTGCACCACCCATAGCACCACCCGGGTGTCCGGATTTAGCTTTTTCTACCATTGAAGCAGCCAAGATACGGATGTTATCGGCTGCGCGGTTCATAAGTTCTTTACTGTTTTTCATTATTGGATATATTAGTTGGATGTATTAGTTTGTTGCAAAGATAAGAAAAATCTGGAATGTGCAAGCAAATTCGGAATCTAAAATTGGGGATGGAAGGGTAAGAAATGGTGGATAAAAGGATAATTTTTCTTTTCAGCGCTTATTTGCCGTTCGCAGACATACCGAAAAACGCAGGAAAAAGCCTCAAGCCATGAAGTCATCGGATGCTTTTTCCTGCGCGTTTAGAGTCTGTTTATTGGGGTTCATCAGAAACTGATAAATTCCAGTTTGGCGTAATCTGACTGGAGGACGAGGTGTTTCCCGTCGGCTTTCAAAACATCGAAGGTCGTTTCAAGTGAGTTGATGCCGAAAGGAAGCAGCCGCTCTACTGGAACATCTTCACCGCTGTCGCCGGTTGATTCACCACGGAAACGGAAATCTTTCATGGTTGCCTGGCTATGGTCTTCGTTCAGGTAAAAATGTCCGACGAATGTGCCGTATTTGTGCGTGCATTGCTTTTCAGCTATCTGTACAATCTGCAACTGGATGCTATAAAAGATGCGCTGGCAGTCACGGTGGACAATGCCATCGTCAAGGGTGGTAAACTGTTCCAATTTCCACATGCCTTCGATGTTTTCGTCAATAGGCTTTTTCTCGCAGGAAGCGAACAAGGCGAAGAAACACATCGCAATTAATAAATGTATGGCTTTCATATTAACAATCAAAACTTAAAAACTCACAAACTTAAAATATCTTTCCTGTTTTCCGGATTGTCAGGATACCTCCTGTAGAGTTTCCTAAATAATTTCCGCGGTCGAGTCCTACGCCTACGGTTGCGCCCCATCCTTTGGCCCATTGGGGAGTATAGCTCACCTCATAAAGCGAACTGAACTGTTTGCGTTGTTTGTCCAGCGGTGTTTGGTAGGTTCCCCAATGGCGTGCAAACGATATCAGTATGCGCCAGTTCCATTCCTCACTTGGGTCGCCTTCGATGCCTAAATGCTGGGCACGCACGCGGTTGCTCTTGAAAGTGATTTCTCCGTCTTTATTATAAATAGGCCCCGGAAGGAAAGGATTTCCCATACCTTGTCCCCAGTGCTGCCATGCCTGATAGCAATAGTTGTTGTAATAATTATCGGATGCACTGACTTGATAACCCAGTGTTCCGGCAAATTCGTCATACAGTAGCGGGCCGGTCTGTTGTTTGGTCGACATGGTTTCCCATACAATTGCGCTTAACCAACGATTCTTCGGCAGGTCTATTTCGATGCCTAGCTGTCCGTCTTTCCACCGTCCGTATTGCCATACCATTTGCGAATGGTCATCGAAATAATGGTCTAAGTAAGCACGGACCCGCCAGTCATTCAAGTAATAGGTCAAGGCAAAATTCCAGCTTCCCAAGTGGTTGCCTTCTACGTTTACTTGATCGCCCCAAGGTGTGTCGCTTCCTCCGCTCATCGGGATGAATGCCTTAAAGAAACTTTTCAGTCCGCCGGGCATGTCTACAGAGACCGTGCTGCTTCCATCGGCATTCTTCAGCATTTGTGCTCCGGCAAACTGTGCAGCCATCAGCAGTCCCAGTTCGAACTCTACCGGAAACTTTTCACGGTTCCCGATGCGGAACATCAACGACTTGCTGTGATACAGGATATGTTTGCCCCAATTGGTCTCGGGAGCTGCGAAATCTTCCTGCCAGTTCCAGTCGGTAAACGCTCCGTAAGCAAGATGCCCCTTTAAGGCAAGCCAATTGCCCGTACCAGGGATGGTGACATATTCGGGGATGTCTATTCTGACTTGCGGAACTGGCCGGGCATTCGGTCCTTCTACCATCATGCCGCTGCTCAGTCTTTCATTTTTTGTAAGTGGGAAACCCGGGCGCTCTTTGCTTCCAATGCTGAGGCGCAGGAATTTCCACGCGATGTCGGCGTACGCTTGTTGTATAACAAAACCGGAAACTTGATCGGCGGCACCTGCCAGGTCAAGTCCTGCTTCGATGCGCCAGTGGCGGTTCAGTTTTTTTCCGTAATGTAGTCCGGCTCGGATGTAGCCACTGTTTGGTTTCTGGCTGGATAGCCCATACCGGTTGGCTGTGAACCAGAGCGGTGCATACGTACCATCCGACAGATTGCCGCTTGCTTCGATGCGGTAGGTGAGGGTGGTGTCTGTTTGTTGGGCAATAGCGGGCAATGATAGGCAACCTGCTGCCAGCCATAAAGTTAGTTTTTTCCAATTCATATTGTAATTATTGAAAATGTGATGCAAAAGTAATGATTATTTAAGACAATCCGCTCAAGTTTACCGGATATTCCTTCGGTTCAATGCCTGTTGATAACGTCGGGCATTGGCAAGGTGCTGGCTCATGGTACGGGCAAAATTGTGCGTACCCGAAAAATCTTCTTTGGCACACATGTACAGATAGTCGTGATGTGAATAGTTTAATACACTTTCCAATCCTTGTATGCTGGGAATGCGGATAGGACCAGGAGGAAGTCCTTTATATATATAGGTATTATACGGGCTGTCGGTCTCCAGATGTTTGTATAGAATGCGGCGTAATCCAAATTCCTGTAATCCGAATTTAACAGTAGGGTCTGCTTGAAGCAGCATGTTTGCTTTCAGCCGGTTAATGTACAGTCCTGCCACTATCGGTTTTTCTGCTTGGTTAGCCGTTTCTTCGTCTACGATGGATGCAAGGGTACTTACCTCAGTCGGGGTAAGTCCGATAGCTTTTGCCTGTGCTGTGCGTTTTTCATTCCAGAACCGTTGATGTTCTTTCTGCATGCGTTTTATGAAATCTTTGCAACTGGTGTTCCAATATACTTCATAGGTGTTTGGAATAAATAGGGCAGGCAGGGTATAAGCGTTATATCCCAAACTGGCACAATATGTACTGTCTGTCAGGAGGCTGGCAATTGCGGTCGAATCCATCATCAATTGGTGTGAAATAGATTGGCATAGTTTTCCGATGGTGCGCACGCTGGGGATAGTGACCGATACAGGCGTTTGGTTTCCAGCTTGTAACGTCCGGAAGATTTGCCACGTACGTGCTTCTGGAGTAAACAGATAGGCTCCCGAGTGGATGTGGTTGGTATAATCACTTTGGAATGCCAGCAGGCGAAATCCTGTCAGCCTGCGTGCATGCAGCCTGTGTTCCAATTTATAGCATACAGAGTCTATGTTGTCATCATTGTCTATATATAAGAAAGTGGATTTTTCAATTCCCAGCGGTTGGTTCATTAGGCAGGCATATCCTGTTATGATGCCTGAGGCTAGGATTAGGAACAGGATGCTTCCTCCAATAAGCAGTCGTTTCTTTTTCATTTTAATTTAGTAGTTCAAATTTAGGGGCAAAGATAATACAAAAAAGCAAGATACTGGGTAAATTACGAAAACGTAATTGAAAAATAGATGAGGAACTGTTTTTGAAAAACAGTTTTGAATTATGAATTCCGCAAACAGCCAATACATACCCTTGGAAAATGAATATATACTGCATCTGCGTTTGAATATATCTCCATCCGCCTACGGATATATACTTCATCGGCAAATGAAGTACTACTGCGTTTTCAACTCAACCGGATTGGCTAATTGCGGACATGCAGATTCATTAAATTTAAGTATGTCTTAGAAACTGTTTTGAATTTATCGCCCAACACACACGAAACGAACACATCAAGCCCAAAAAAACTTTTTGTGGAAATTCAAAACAGTCCCTTTGTTTGTGAAAGTAATAAAATCGACTTCGTTTGTGTGAAATTGATAACAGAATGTTGCGGTTTTATTTCAAATTGAAAGGTTCTGATAAAATAAATGAAAATATGACTTCGTAGAGGGGGAGTATATGAATGAAAAGCCTTACTTTTGCATCAGACAAAAAGATGTTATATAATTGAATTTCGTTTCAAAAAGATTTGATTGTATAGAAATATGTGAACAAATAACAACTAATTATTGAGGTATTATGTCAACTTTAAGATTCAGGGTAGTAGAAAAGGCATTCCAGGCGAAGCCTTTTGATGTACCGGCTCCAAAGGAGCGCCCGAGTGAATATTTCGGGAAATACGTGTTCAATCGGGAAAAGATGTTTAAGTATCTTCCCAGCAAAGTGTACGAGAAGCTGGTAGATGCAATGGATAACGGCGCGACACTAGACCGCAGCATTGCCGATGCTGTAGCAGCAGGAATGAAACAGTGGGCAAGCGAATTAGGGGCTACTCACTATACACACTGGTTCCAACCGCTTACGGAAGGGACTGCAGAGAAGCACGATGCCTTTGTGGAACACGATGGCAAGGGAGGTATGATGGAAGAGTTTTCCGGAAAATTGCTGGTACAGCAGGAACCGGATGCTTCTTCGTTCCCTAATGGCGGTATCCGTAATACTTTCGAGGCGCGTGGTTATAGTGCGTGGGATCCCTCGTCGCCGGTATTTGTGGTAGACGACACCTTGTGTATTCCTACCGTGTTCATCGCTTATACGGGCGAATCGCTTGACTATAAGGCTCCGTTGTTGAAAGCACTGCGTGCAGTCAATAAGGCAGCGGTAGATGTATGCCATTATTTCGATCCGAATGTGAAGAAAGTTTCGGCATACCTGGGATGGGAGCAGGAATATTTCCTGGTAGATGAAGGCTTGTATGCCGCACGACCCGATTTATTGCTGACCGGGCGTACGTTGATGGGACACGAGGCTTCGAAGAACCAACAGCTGGAAGACCATTATTTCGGTGCCATCCCGACCCGCGTGGCTGCTTTTATGAAAGATTTGGAAATTCAGGCATTAGAACTGGGAATACCCGTCAAGACCCGTCATAATGAAGTGGCTCCCAACCAGTTTGAACTGGCACCTATCTTTGAGGAGTGCAACCTTGCCGTAGACCATAACATGCTGATTATGTCGCTGATGCGTAAAGTAGCACGTACGCACGGATTCCGTGTGCTGCTTCATGAAAAACCCTTCAAGGGAGTAAATGGTTCGGGGAAGCACAACAACTGGTCATTGGGGACTGATACAGGTGTATTGCTGATGGCACCAGGTAAGACTCCCGAGGAGAACTTGCGCTTTATAACTTTTATTGTCAACACACTGATGGCGGTGTACCGTCACAACGGTTTGCTGAAGGCCTCTATCATGAGCGCTACGAATGCCCATCGTTTGGGAGCCAACGAAGCACCTCCTGCCATTATCTCTTCTTTCCTCGGCACACAGCTTAGCAAAGTACTTGATCACATGGAGGAAAGCTCGACCGATGACTTGATAGCTCTTGGCGGCAAGCACGGCATGAAACTGGACATCCCGCAGATTCCCGAATTGCTGATTGATAATACCGACCGTAACCGTACTTCCCCCTTTGCTTTTACGGGCAACCGTTTCGAGTTCCGTGCGGTAGGCTCGGAGGCTAACTGTGCCAGCGCAATGATTGCATTGAATACTGCCGTAGCAGAGCAGCTGGTAGAGTTTAAACAAAAGGTAGACGAACTTATAGAGAAAGGTGAACCGAAAGTGTCTGCCCTCATTCAGGTTATCCGTGAATACATCAAGGCTTCGAAGCCTATCCGTTTTGACGGTAATGGCTACAGTGAAGAGTGGAAAGCGGAAGCGGCACGTCGCGGCCTGGATTGCGAAACCAGTTGTCCGGTTATTTTCGACCAGTATCTGACACCTGCTTCGGTGAAGATGTTCGAGTCGCAGGGTGTGATGACACAGAAAGAACTGGAGGCGCGTAACGAAGTGAAATGGGAAACGTATACAAAGAAGATTCAGATTGAGGCACGTGTATTAGGCGATTTGGTGATGAACCATGTGGTGCCGGTCGCCATCGAATACCAAAGCAAGCTGATAGATAATGTGTACAAGATGAAGGGACTGTTTCCAGCTGAAGAGGCAGAGAAGCTTTCTGCCGAGAACGTTGCCATCATCCGGAAGATTTCGGAGCATACGTCTTATATCAAAGAGCACGTGGATACGATGATAGAAGCGCGTAAAGTGGCAAATAAAATTGTGGACGAGCGTGAAAAGGCCGTGGCTTACCATGACACCATTGCGCCGATGCTGGAACAGATACGTTACCACATCGACAAATTGGAACTGATAGTAGACGATCAGATGTGGACGCTGCCTAAATATAGAGAGCTGTTATTCATTAGATAATATCATTAAATTTACCTCTAATTTCCTTATTGGTTGTTTGATGAAAGCGAGTCGGGGTCTCCGCGAGGAGGTTCCGGCTTTGTTCTTTAAAATTTTTGAGGCTTTGTTTTTGTCTGCATTTCAGAGGCATTGATTGAAGCATGCCTTTTGATGAACATAAGTGAGTTGGGTGTTTCACATAAGTAACTTGGGCGTTTCACATAAGTAAGTCAGTCGTATCACTTATGTTCGTTTGAGAAGGCATTTATAGTGTTGCATTTCCTTGAACCTTTCACACCGTTTCCGTAGAGATGATGAGGGTGTATCAAAATAAAAATCAACTTTCATTTTGATACACCTTCTATAATGACATCGACAAAATGCATCAATAAATGCTGCGGAAGTATAATGTCAGTTTTTCCATCCACCTCCTAATGCTTTGTATAGGCGGACAACGGTGATTTGCTTGTCACGTACAGCATTGCTAAGTCCGATTTGCGCATTAAGATAACCACGCTGTGCATCCAGCAGGTCCATATAGCCGATCACACCATTGATGTATTGCAGCTGAGCGAGATCGAGGGTACTTTTCGATGCTTGTTCCAAGCGGAGGCGGGTTTCATAGATTTCCTTGCTTTTGTTGAAGTCGGCAATGGCATTGTAGGCTTCTTTAAAAGCGTTGAGCACTACTTTCTCATAGGCTTGGGTAGCTCCTTCCAAAGCGGCTTTTTGTGCTTTCAGTCGGGCACGGTTCTTACCCCAACTGAAGACCGGTTGTAGTAGGTTGGCACTGAGCAGGTGCCAGGGAGATTTCAGCAGTTCGCTGAGCACATCGCTCTCGCCTCCGTAGCTGGCATTCAAGGTCAGACTGGGGAACAGGCTGGTGAAGGCAATACCTACCTCGGCATTGGCTGCTATCAGTGCCTGTTCTGCTTCGCGGATGTCGGGGCGGCGTTCCAATAGGCTGGACGGCAGCCCTACAGGCAGACTGGCTGGCAACAATACGTCTTCGGGCAATGCTGTGCGCCGGATGTGGTGTGGATAGTCACCGGTCAGGAAAGCTATGTCGTTTTCTTTTAACGTAATCTGACGTTCAAGGTCGGGAACCAGTGTGGCTGTACGTGCCAATTCCACTTGTGCTTGCCGGAAGGCGGTTTCTGAAGTCAGTCCTCCTTCGTAGCGGATGCGTGCCAGGTGGAGACTTTCGCGTCGCGCATCTACGGTTTGGCGCACGATGGCAAGTTCATTGTCGAGGGCCACCAGTTCGAAGTAGGTTTGTGCCACTTCGGCTACCAGGCTCATTTTCAATGCCCGTTGGTTTTCTATTGACCCGATGAGGTCGGCTACGCTTTTGTCTTTTGCCCAACGCAGTTTACCCCAAAGGTCAATTTCCCAGCTCATGGTACCTTTCAGGTCGAATTCGTCGTCTTGTGAGTAGTGATTGCCACCATAGTTTTCCCGTTCACGCTCGGCGTAGACGCGCAGTCCGATTTGGGGCAGCATATCTCCGATGGCAATGCGCTTACGTGCTGCCAGTTCCTTCACCCGTGAGGCAGCTATCAGCATGTCCTTGTTGTAGGTCAGTGTTTTGCGTATCAGTGCCTGCAGGGTCGTGTCGGTATAGATTTTTTCCCAGGCGTAGTCACCTATTGAAGCGGTGTCTACGCTAAGACTGTCCAGGGTATGGGGCAGGTTCAGTTCGGGACGTGAATAATGTTTCCCTATCTGGCAACTAGCCAAGAGTGAGGTTGCCAAGATGATGCAAAGGAAATAATATGTGAGTTTTGTTACTTTCATAGGTTGCAGCAATTAATGAGTATGTTTCACTTTGAGTTTGTTTTTTGCCTTGTAAATCATCACGAAGAAGAAAGGAACCAGGAAAATACCTACTGTTACAGCCACAATCATTCCGAAGAATACGCCCGTGCCGATGGCTTGACGGCTGGCAGAACCCGGTCCGCTTGCAATGACCAGTGGCACCATGCCCAAAATAAAGGCGAGTGAGGTCATCAGGATGGGACGGAAACGTAAATGTGATGCGTGCAGCGCAGCTTCTATTACATCTTTTCCTTTGTCTACTTCGTCTTTGGCAAACTCTACAATCAGGATGGCGTTTTTGGCAGCCAGTCCGACCAGCATTACCAGGCCAATCTGGAAATACGTATCATTTTCCAATCCGCATAAGGCGACACCGGCATATGCTCCCAAAGCGGCTACCGGCAAGGAGAGCAGTACAGCGACTGGCACGCTCCAGCTTTCATACAGGGCTGCCAGGAAAAGGAAGACGAAGAGGAATACCAGTGTCAGAATCATACCGGTCTGTCCGCCTGCCTGTTTTTCCTGGTAGGAAAGTCCACTCCATTCTACTCCGATGTTGTCGGGCAGATGTTCTTTAGCCAGTTGCTCGATAAGTTCCATTGCTTGTCCTGAACTGTAACCGTGGGCGGCTGTTCCGCGGATGATGGCGGTGTTGAACATATTAAAACGTTTGATACTTCCGGGACCGGTGGTATATTCGGTATTGCCCAATGCCGTTAATGGAATCATATCGCCGGAACTTCCCCGCACGAAAAACAGGTTGATGTTGTCACGATGTTCACGGTAAGGTGCTTCAGCCTGGATGTACACACGGTAGATACGGTTGAACATATTGAAGTCGTTCACATAAAGCGATCCGGTATAAGCTTTCATTGTTGTGAAAACATCGGCCATCGGTACGCCCGACAATTTTACTTTGTCACGGTCTACGTCGAAATAAAGTTGAGGGATTTCCGCCTGCAATGAAGACGACAGTCCACTCAGCTCTTTGCGTTGCGAGGCGTAGTACATAAGCGTGTCTGCAGCAGCCACCAGATTGTCGTACGTAGCATCTCCACGGGCTTCCAGCTGCATTTCAAAACCTCCGGAGGTACCTAAGCCGGGAATGACAGGTGGTGTGGAGAGGTAAACCTTGCATTCTGGGTATTTCTTGAACTCGTTCTGCACATCTGCCATAATTTGTTCAATGGTAGTGTTGTCACGTTCTTTCCATTCTTTCAAGATGACCGTAAGCGTGGTGCGTGCCTGGCTGGTACCGACACGCGGGCTGGAACCTGCTACGCTTTGTACATATTCTACAGCAGGATCTTTCATCAGGAAGGCTACGGCACGGTTGGTAATTTCGCGGGTACGTTCCAGTGTAGTACCTTCTGGCATTTCCAGTTCGACGGTGAAATATCCCTGGTCTTCCGTTGGGAGAAAACTGGTTGGTATCAGCCGGTAGAGCACGAATATGAAAACGATGACCATACCGAATCCTGCCGTCACGCGTTTAGGGTTTTTGATGAGCCGGCTGATGCCGCCTACATATTTATGATTGCCTATGTCCAGCCATTTGTTGATAGCCCGGAACACACGGTTCTTGGGTTTGTTCGGGTCTTGTGGACGTAGAATCAGTGAGCACATCACAGGGCTGAGTGTCAGTGCCACGACGGTGGATAGCAGTACAGATACTGCAATGGTGATACTGAACTGTCGATACAATTGTCCTGAAATGCCGGAAAGGAAGCTGACCGGAACAAATACGGCAGCCAGTACCATAGAGGTGGCAATCAAGGCTCCGGTCAGACCGTCCATTGCTTTTTTGGTAGCTTCGTAAGGGCTGAGGTGTTCTTCTTCCATAATACGTTCTACGTTTTCGACTACTACGATGGCATCATCCACTACCAGTCCGATGGCCAGTACCAAACCTAGCAGGGTCAGGATGTTCAACGAAAAGCCGAAAATGAGCATAAAGCCGAAAGTACCGATCAATGAGATAGGAACGGCTATGGTAGGAATCAGAGTCGCACGCCAACTTTGTAGCGAAAGGAACACTACCACGATGACGAGGAACAAGGCTTCGAACAGGGTCTTGTATACTTCGTGGATGGATTCGGATATATAAGATGTCATGTCGAAAGGTACTTCGTATTTCATGCCTTCCGGAAAATTCTTGCTGATTTCATCCATGGCGGCTTTCACACGTTCTGCTACTTCCATGGCGTTGGCACCTGGCAGCATGTAGACTCCTAATACGGCGGCATTGCCTCCGTTGATACCACTCTCAGTATTGTATGACTGGGCTTCGAGCGATACACGCGCCACGTCCCGCATGCGTATCAGTGAACCGTCGGGGTTGGCACGCAATACGATTTCTTCGAATTGGGCAGCACTTGACAGACGCCCTTGTGCCGTTATCGGGATAGTAATGTCGAGACCGGTAACGGGTTGTTGTCCCAATACACCGGCAGCCGATTCACGGTTCTGGTCTTTCAAGGCATTTTGTACGTCTTGTACGGTGAGACCGAAATTGGCAAGACGGGCAGGGTCCAGCCAGATTTGCATGGCATAGTAGCGGCTTCCGATGTTGGATACGCGTCCTACTCCCGGTATACGGCGCAGCAGGTCGAGTACATTCAAGGTAGCAAAATTACTCAAGTAGATTTCGTCAAACTTGGGATCGCTTGAAGTCAGGCAGATAGTCATCAGCTGGCTGGCGGCTTGTTTCTCGATTTCGATACCATTCTGTACCACTTCGGCTGGCAGACGTGATTCAGCCAGTTTGATGCGGTTCTGGATTTCCACGGCAGCAAGGTCGGGGTCTGCCGAGATGTCAAAGGTGACTGTTGCCGAGAATCCTCCGGAATTGGAACTGTTCGACTCCATATAAAGCATGCCTGGTGTACCGTTCAGTTCTTGTTCTATCGGGGTTGCGACGGCTTGTGATACCGTGAGTGCGCTCGCACCCGGATAAGATGCACTGATTTTTACCACAGGTGGCGTAATTTGCGGATATTGGTCGATAGGCAGCATGGTAAGTCCGATGACACCGATGATGACTATCAATATAGAGATGACGATTGAAAAGACTGGCCGGTCGATAAAGAAACTTACTTTCATTTTGTGAATACGTTTTGGTGATTGTGCGATTTATTCATCCTTATTTTCTTCTTCTTTTTCTATCGGGGCTGTGCCTATACGCATCTTGATGCCCGGGCTCAGCTTGTGGTAACCTTCTACTACAATGTTTTCTCCCGGTATCAGTCCGCGTTCTACTACTGCATTGTTGCCAAATTCCGGTCCCAATTCGATGAAACGTTTTTCAGCTGTAGAGTCTTTGCGCATCACGTAGATATATGCACCTCCCTTTTCAATAATCAATGCTTTTTGGGGAACTACTGTGGCATTTTCGCGTACGTCGAGCAGCAGCTTTACTTTTGTAAACTGTCCGGGCAGCAATACATGTTCGGGATTGCTCATTTCTGCACGTACGGAGAATGTTCCGGTTTTGGGGTCTACCTGCGGTTCGGCGAAGTCTACCAGTCCTTTGTAAGGATATACCGTGTTGTCGGGGAGGGTGATAGTGACAGTTGGTTGCCAAGAACGGGTAGAATCTTTCTGGCCGATGATGATGTTCCGTTCCTTGCTTTTCAGGTAATCGAGTGCTGTCATGCTGAAATCCACCAATACGGTATCACTTTTTACGATGGTGGCCAGCAGAGACTTGCCTGATGTGCCGACCAAGGTACCGAGGTCGACGTGACGTTCGCTGATTTGTCCGGTTATCGGCGAACGCACTACGGTGTAGCTTAGTTCCTGTTCTGCCTGGTCAAGGTCTGCCTGGCTCATGCCTACGCTGGCTACAGCGGTTTCGTAGGCAGCCGTGGCGTTGTCAAGGTCCAATTGGCTGGCAGCCCGTTGTTCATAAAGCGGGCGGATACGGTTCAGGTCGCGCTCTGCCTTGCGTGCCGTTGCTTCGTCTTTTTTCAGTTGGGCACGTGCCTTATCCACTTTGGCTTGGTATTGGTCTTGATTGATGATGAACAGGACTTGATTGCGTTTTACTTGTGTTCCTTCCTCGAACAGCATTTGTTCCAGAAAGCCTTCCACGCGTGCGCGTACCTCTACAAATTGTTGGGCGCGTATGCGTCCGACATATTCGCCGTAAATCTCTACGTCTTGTTGTTGAGCCGGAGCTACACTGACAATAGGCGCTTCTGGTTCTGTCTTTTTCTCTCGTGTCAGGAACAGGTATATTCCTATAATTACAACGACACCGATAATGGTGTAGATGGTTTGTTTTTTCTTCAGTTTCAAATCTTTCTTTGTTAAAAAGCGTCTCATACGAATTTTAAGTTTATGGGTTAGATGCCGTAAAG
Source organism: Bacteroides sp. An19 (assembly GCF_002160215.1). Lineage (NCBI taxonomy): Bacteria > Pseudomonadati > Bacteroidota > Bacteroidia > Bacteroidales > Bacteroidaceae > Bacteroides > Bacteroides sp. An19. Next base: position 51,367 of record NZ_NFKD01000003.1, read on the forward strand.
GACAAACAATACTTGTGCCAAAGATACGATAAATTTTTATATATTGAGAATCAGAAAGCTAAATCCTGCATGCAAATTTGTGTCTTGGGGAATTTCTGGCGAAGATTGTGGAATTTCTCTACACTGAGATAGCGGGAACTAGGGATATTTTTCATACCTTTGCGGCCGGAATTAAATTTAGACAAAATGAATTTAGAGGAACATTTAGAAACGACTTTGAAAGCCCACGACCAGATGTTGCATCGTCGGGTAGACCTTTTGCTCCGTACCGGAAAGCTTTTGGTGGAAAGTTTGGCGGATACCAACCGGATTATGAGAAACATGAAGCGGACAGCCGCTTATCTGGGTATTCCGGAAGAGAAACTGCATATCAACATCGGATTTACGATGTTGATGGTGAATGTGAGTGATGAAAACTTTTCGTTCACCAAATTTCAGCGTATCAACGGACATGGAGTGAACATGACTGCCATTTCGGAAGTGAGCAAACTTTCCTGGAGGGCGATAGAGAACGATTATACGCTCGACCAATATGAGGAGGAGCTGGAAAAAATCCGTACCAAGAAACGGAACTATACTCCTTTGCAGACAGCTGTCGGTGCCGGATTTGCCTGTGGCGGATTCTGCATTCAGTTCGGATGCGACTGGATGGCATTCTTGTATGCTTCAATTGCAGCGATTATCGGTATGCGCGTGCGTCAGAAATGTAATGAGTCAGGTCTGAATGGCTATGTGGGTATTGCTATTGCGGCTTTTGTTGCCACTATGATTGCATGGGCTTCTACTTACCTTCCCGAAACGTGGACTAATACACCTTGGCATCCGCTGTTGGCGTGTGCTTTGTTTATCGTTCCAGGAGTTCCTTTGATAAATTTTGTGGATGATATGCTCGACAATTTTATCCAGGTGGGTATTGTGCGGGCTGTCAATACGCTTCTGATGATGGGAGCCATGGCTTTTGGTATTGCATTTGCTGTGAAATTGTGTGCCATCGACAACTTTTTCCCGACCATCAGCATGGTGCCGCACCACGAGTATTGGGAATATGCCTTGGCGGCTGCCATTTCGGCAATGGGATTCTCTATGATTTTTAACATTCAGCGTCGTTTGCTTTGGGTAGTAGCTATCGGAGGTATTTTGGCTGTTTGTACACGTAACTTTGTCAATCTTGGACCGAGTACCAACAACATCGGTCTGGACATGGGATTGGTGGTCGGTTCGTTCACCGGTGCTTTGCTGGTCAGCCTGATAGCTGTAAAGGCGGTTCACTGGTTTCATGTCCCCAATCACGTACTGACCATTCCTTCGGTTATCCCGATGATTCCGGGAGTATTGATGTATCGAATGCTTTTCGGGCTCATCAATATGAATGTGCAGAATCTTGAAGGGGTTACTCCGTTGATGAAAGCTATTGAAAGTGGAGTAAATTCGGGATTGGTTATTCTTTGCATTTCCGTGGGGGTTGCTATCCCGAATATTTTTGGTCGTAAGTATATTGCTTCGTCCAAGAACAAACATTTGGCGGAAATATTGGAAGAACGCCACAAGCGGGGAAAGTTTGTCGAATGGTAAAGCTTTTTTGATAAAGAATGAAGTATGAAGAATGAAGAATTGTTTCGCCTGGAATTCTTCATTCTTCATTTTTATACTTTGAGCGGTGTGCAATTGTGCATTTTTAATGGGATACACACTGTCGGTGTCACTCCTGTTGCCAGTGTCACGCTGGATCGCCAATCCGCTTCTTCAATTACGCCGGGTTACACATCCGGCATGACAAGCAGGCTTTGGTCTTTCCGCAATATAGCTGCGCCGTTTGTAAGATTATTAATCTTACAGCGTGAAGATTAATAATCTTTCGGCATGAAGATTAATAATCTTACAAGCAAGGCAGCTATGCGGATTGGATTTTCAGACTAAACTGATGTTCTGGTTTGGCTTGGAAAAGCAACCGATGGACATAAAATGTATGGGCGTAAATCCGGCTTGACAAATATGACAAGCGACAAAAATGCACACGTTAATAAATATACCTATAAATGGGGATTGACCGATTCCCGTGGATTGTCTTACTTTGCAAACAGAAATCAATTATGAATTCATTTTTTGTTATGTGTAAACCCAAAACATATAAGCCGACCGATAAGATGAGCGACTTGATCTGTGAGAATTATGCGTTGCTGCAGGTGTTGAGCCGTTTTGGAGTATCTTTAGGATTTGGTGACAAGTCTGTTCAGGAAGTATGTGACATGAACGGGGTGGATTGTCCCACATTTCTGATTGTGGTTAATTTTCTGACAGAGGAGAACGACCGGATGCAGGACCATCTGGCACGACTTTCTGTGCCGGCATTGATGGATTATTTGCAACGTGCCCATTCGTATTTCCTCGATTTTCAGCTCCCCTCTATCCGGAAGAAGTTAATAGAAGCAATTGACTTTTCATTAAGCGACAAGGTATCGTATCTGATTCTTCAGTTCTTTGACGATTATGTGGGAGAAGTGAGGAAACACATGGAATATGAGAATAAACAAGTCTTTACTTATGTGAGAGATTTGTTGGAAGGAAAGAAGACTGAAGAATTCAGCATCGGAGTGTTTGCCCGTCATCATGACCAAATTAATGTTAAGTTGACCGAGTTGAAAAATATTATTATCAAATACTATCCGGCCAATGGAGACAATCAATTGTTGAATGCAACATTATTTGACATATTTTGTTGTGAAGAGGATCTGGCATCGCACAATCGGGTGGAAGATTACCTGTTCGTCCCTGCTATAATGGAGTTGGAAAAGGGGGTAAAATGAAATCAGAGGAAAACATACTGGTGGCTGTAGCCGAGACTTCAGTCATTGTCCGGAGCGGGTTGGTTACAGTGCTGAAACGTTTGCCGGACCTGAATGTTCAGACTGTGGAAGTAACATCGCAAGAAGGTTTGCAACACTGTATGGAAGCGCATAGCCCGCAATTGCTGATAATAAATCCACAGTTCGAAGGCTGGTTCGATGTAGAGGCTTTCAGAGAATGTTACCAATCATTGGACATTAAATTGGTAGCTTTGTTGAGTTCGTTTGTTGATTCGAACCGTTTGAAGGGATATGATGAGAGTATCAATCTGTTCGAAGATATAGAATCATTGGAAAAGAAGATTTCGGTGTTGATGAATTTTACAGACGATGAAGATGCCGATCAGGATGCCTTGAGTCAGCGGGAGAAAGAAATTATCTGCTGTGTGGTGCGCGGAATGACCAACAAGGAAATAGCCGAGAAACTTTTCATTTCGGTACATACGGTCATTACGCACCGGCGAAACATCACCCGTAAGCTGCAGATACATTCGGCGGCAGGTCTGACAATTTATGCCATTGTCAACAAGTTGGTTGAGTTAAGCGAGGTAAAGATGAAGTTGTAATTGGACTATTGTTTGGAATGTTTCTAAAATACCTATATGTAGGTATTGTCTGAATGTCTGAAAGCCGGTATCTTTGCATCGTTAGTCATATGAAATTACGTAAACCACAAAAGTAAAAAGTTAGTTATTAGTTGGGCACTCCCTGCGAAGTGATTCGCGGGGAGTACGCGCATATAGGGGGTAATTTTCTTTCCGATATCGGATAATTCTTTCTGCCAATAAAGATAATCAGTGTCTTTTCTTCAGATAGCTGTTGTTTGCTTTATCACAGAAGCGAAAATGCTTTAAAAACCCATTCCTAATCAGCACATGATAAATTAAAATAGTCGATTATCAATTGAAAACTCTTATCTTTGCCATCCGAAAATACAGAACGACGAATTATGGAAAACTTCAGCGAAATGATAGCACGGGCACTCAAGCTGCCCGCGCATCGCGTAGAAAATACATTGAAACTATTGGAGGGCGGCGCCACCATCCCCTTTATCAGCCGCTACCGCAAGGAAGCCACCGGCGGAATGGACGAGGTGCAGATTGGCGAGATACAGGCGCGTAACGAGAAGTTGCGCGAGTTGGCGAAACGGAAAGAAACCGTGCTCTCTACCATTGAGGGGCAGGGAAAGCTTATCCCTGAACTCCGTGCGCGGATAGATGCCTGCTGGGATGCCACGGAACTGGAAGACATTTACCTGCCCTACAAGCCCAAGCGCAAGACACGTGCCGAAATGGCGCGCCAGAAAGGGCTGGAACCGCTGGCGGCGCTGCTTCTGATACAGCGCGAGAACCGTTTGGACGCACGTGTGCATGCCTTCGTAAAAGGCGAGGTGAAGGATGAGGAAGAGGCCTTGAAAGGGGCGCGTGACATCATCGCCGAGCAGGTGAGCGAAGACGAACGGGCACGCAGCCTGGTGCGCGGATGTTTCGCCCGGCGGGGAGTCATCGTTTCGAAGGTGGTGAAGGGAAAAGAGGCGGACGAGGCGGCGCAGAAGTACCGCGACTATTTCGATTTTTCCGAATCTTTGAAGCGTTGTTCTTCGCACCGCCTGCTTGCCTTGCGGAGAGGGGAGGCGGAAGGCATCCTGAAGGTGAGCATCACGCCCGAAGACGACGAGGAATGCATCCGGGGGCTGGAGCGCCGCTACGTGAAGGGCGGCAATGCCTGTTCGGCGCAGGTGGCAGAGGCGGTGGCGGACGCTTACAAGCGTTTGCTTAAGCCGGCTATCGAGACCGAGTTTTCCGGCACCAGCAAGGAGCGTGCCGATGAGGAAGCCATCCGCGTGTTTGCCGAAAACCTGCGCCAGCTGCTGCTTGCTCCTCCGTTGGGGCAGAAGCGGGTGATGGGCATCGACCCCGGATACCGCACGGGATGCAAGGTGGTCTGCCTCGACGCGCAAGGCGCCCTGCTCTGCAACGATACGGTCTATCCGCATCCGCCGAAATCCGAGCGGCAGGCGGCGGCACGCAAGCTGACGACGCTGGTGGAGCAATATAAGGTGGAGGCGATAGCCATCGGCAACGGCACGGCGAGCCGGGAGACAGAACAGTTTGTCAATGCGTTGCGCTTCGGGCGCGAGGTGCAAGTGTTTGTGGTAAGCGAGGACGGGGCTTCCGTTTATTCGGCTTCGAAGACCGCCCGCGAGGAATTTCCCGACTATGATGTGACGGTGCGCGGGGCTGTGTCTATCGGCAGGAGGCTGATAGACCCGCTTGCCGAACTGGTGAAAATCGATGCCAAGTCTATCGGGGTGGGGCAGTACCAGCACGATGTGGACCAGACGAAGCTGAAAGCGGCACTCGACCGCACCGTGGAGAGCTGCGTCAACTTGGTGGGCGTGAATGTCAATACGGCAAGCCGGCATCTGCTTACGTATGTGTCAGGGCTGGGCCCGGCATTGGCGCAGAACATCGTGGACTACCGTACCGCTCACGGACCTTTCCGCTCGCGGAAGGAGCTGCTGGACGTGCCCCGTATGGGGGCGAAGGCGTTCGAGCAATGTGCGGGTTTCCTCCGCATCCCGAACGCTGGCAATCCCCTCGATAATTCGGCGGTGCATCCTGAAAGCTATCCCATTGTAGAGCAGATGGCGAAAGACCTGAAATGTGCCGTCTCCGACTTGATAGCGGACAAGTCGCTCCGTGAGCGTATCCGGATGGAAGACTATGTGACAGACGAGGTAGGCATCCCCACCTTGACCGATATCCTGCACGAGCTGGAGAAGCCGGGACGCGACCCGCGCAAGCGGTTGGAGGCATTCTGTTTCGACCCTAACGTGCATACTCTTGACGACCTGTGCGAGGGTATGGAACTGCCGGGCATCGTGACCAACATCACCAACTTCGGGTGCTTCGTGGATATCGGCATCAAGGAAAAAGGGCTGGTGCACGTATCCCAGCTTGCCAGTCATTTTGTGAACGACCCCACCACCGTGGTAAGCATCCATCAGCAGGTACGTGTGCGGGTGTTGAGCGTAGACAGGGAGCGCAAGCGCATCCAACTGACAATGAAAGAAAAATGATTGATTTTTTTCACCACACGAGGACGCAGAGGAACACAGAGTTTTTTAGAAGCTGTTTTGAATTTCTCCAAAAAGTTTTTCTTGGCTTGATGTATTCGTTTTCGTGTGTGCTTTGGGCGATTTTTTGGTCCTTTCCGCTCCTGTTCTTCGTCAGATAGCCCGCTATCTTCCTCATCACAGAAGCGAAAATGCCTCAAAAACTCATCCCAAATCATCGCACGATAAATTCAAAACAGCTTCTTAAATTTTTCCTCTGTGTCCTCTGTGGTGAAATATATGACAAATAGGAATAATTATGGAAGAACAAATAGAGAACAATTGTTATTGGTTTGCTTTTTACGAAGGGCAGGTGTTGATTGAGAAACGGGCCGGCGGGTGGCATATCCCCGTAGGCACAGAGCCGCCGGCAGCTATACCCGAAGGGAGTACCGTGCACGAGATAGGCGTGATGGACGGGTGTGCGGCAAAGGCATACGCTTTGGCGGCGCCCATAGAAGGGGATGATGAAAGTCCCCGTCGGATGAAAGACCTGCGTGCCTCGTTCGACGTATTGCCCTGGGACGAATACCGGATGGCGGGGAAAGCCTCAGAGATACTGACGTGGGACCGCGACAGCAGGTTCTGTCCCCGTTGCGGAGCGCCTGCCGGACAGGTGGCGCCCATTGCCAAGCGGTGTCCCGTGTGCGGTATGGAAATTTATCCGCGCATATCGCCTGCCATCATTGTGCTCATCAAGCGGGGCGAGGACGAAGTGCTCCTGGTGCATGCGCGCAATTTCCGTGGCACCTTCAAGGGGCTGGTAGCGGGATTTCTCGAGCCGGGCGAAACGCTCGAAGAATGTGTGCGGCGCGAAGTGATGGAGGAAACGGGGCTTACCATCAAGAACCTGAAATACTTCGGGAGCCAGCCGTGGCCCTATCCCAGCGGCATTATGATAGGCTATTCCGCCGAGTACGAGAGCGGCACCATCAAGCTTCAGGATGAAGAACTGAGTGCGGGAGCCTTCTACCACAAATCGTGCCTGCCCGAGATTCCCAAGAAACTGAGCATAGCCCGCCGGCTGATAGACGCTTGGCTGGAAGGAAAACTTAATGACTAAAGGGTTATGGACTAGTATTCATTGGGCGATGTGAAAAAAGTGAGGACGCTTTGCATCAGTTGGGTGCGTGCTTTTTCTTCTTGGATACATTCGAAAGGAAAGCCAAGGGCAAAGATGCGATGGTTACCTTTGTAGGCAATGGCGGCACTGGCTTCAGAACCGGCATAGAGATAGACGGAAAAAGCATCGGATACGGGTGTCAAACTTTCGGGCGAAGGAACAGCATAAATTTCGGCATTAGCTTCACGGGCTATGTGGAAATTCAGGTTGTTACCTTGGATTTTGTTGGTGGACGAATGACGCATGCTTCCTCCATAGTTGTATTTCAAGGTGTTCTGTAGGAAAGTATCGCTGCCTAGTTGGCTTCCGGTATATGTGCCACTAAGCAGCAAATTTCCTCCAGAGTGGCAATAGTCGGTCAATGCTTGTTGCACGTGAAGGCTGAGCGGTTGGTTTTCTGCTCCACGGATAAGGTCAACGATTGGATAGTGTTGCAATTGGGTCGAACCACTTTCCAATGTCTCGTCACTGCACGATACGAATGACCAGTTGCCTGCCATTTGGATAGCTTTACCATGGATAAAGGGATAGTCAAATGTATTACCGGCGATGTATTTTCCTTCCAGTTCATTTCCGCTGTACCCTAGTCCGCCTTCAGTTTCTATTCCGATGCGGCTGCGTTCGAAACTTTGTTGGTATCCGCAGAAGGCGGTTGTGCCGATATAAGGTATGCCGGGGTCGGCTTTTAAGTCGAAACCTTGTAGCGTAGTGGTTTCGATGGTGGCAGGTGCGCTGGTACGGTGGAAACTGTTTACTATCAAGACTGTTCCTTTGCTATGTTTTGCCTTGTATGCCGACAGAATTTCGGAGGGGAAGCTTTCTCCGCCTCGATTAACTGCTGTGACGTAGAAACTGTAAATGATGCCCGGTTCTGCCTGAAATGTGTATTGGGGTTCGCGTACGTAGACTCCGTTGTCGAATCCTCCTCTTCCTATGCGGGTGTAGACAATGTAACCTTGTGCCTTGGCAGTAGGTTCGAGAGGGTCTTCTGTTGGTATCCACCGGAGAGTGAAAGTATTTTTCTTTTTTCCTTCATCGATGGCGAAATGCGTGACAGGGAGAGGTTGCACAGTATATTGTTCATCGTGCATGTCGGCAAGGTATTTCAGCAGGGTTTTGTATACGGAACGTGCTGTGGTAAACTTGAAAGCTGGTTCGTATCCTAGTTTTAAGTCGGCGAAATTTTGGTGCGACAGGGTTTCCAATATGGCTGAAGGCACAGCAGGCAGCCGGGTCTCACTATAGTTACGGTTCCACAAGGAGCGTCTTGCCCACTGGATGCCGAAGCGCGAACTGATATCCCGTTGCAGTTCTGTGAGGAGCATGTCGGCAAGGTCGCGCGAGGCATAGCGTGAAATACCGCAAGCCAGCTTCCCTTCATTGAAGCGGGTGGTATAGATGCCAAGTGAGCCTACCAAGCTGTTGTCTGGCTTGAAGCCGGCATCACTGTGTAGGGCGAGACTCAGTTCGAATGGAATGCCAAGTCCTTTTTCCTGTGGGTTGTAGACGGAACTGCCGCTCAGGTAATTGAGCATAAGTGAGCGGGCATTGATATCATCGTTGTAATCGTTTTCACCTTCGCTTTTACTGTAGATGGAGTAAGGCATGCCTGCCCATTGTGCCCAATAACGTGCACCTTCCGCCCATCGTGGCATGCCGCTGGTTTGTCCTTGCCGTGCAATGTTTCCCATTCCTCCCCCGAAGCGTACGGCATCAGCACACACGACACCTTTTTGCGAACTTTCGTTGCTGAGTACCACCATGCCGTAATCGTTCATACCTTGATCGAATTCGAAGGTACCCAGATAGACCCAGGTGCCTCCACCTATACGCTGGTTTACCTTAAATTCGGTCACTCCGCCGTTATGGAATACAAGATAACGTGCGTCAGTAACGCTTTCAGGAAGAGATTGATAACTGATGTAAACGGCATACCGGCCTTTTTCGGGGATGTAGGGAATCCATTCGGCAAACGCTTTTTCAGGTTTCTTGTGAGTGGGGATAAACCGGGCTGTGCCTTCGCGGAAAGGGTTTTGTCCGTCGGTGTATGTCGTGCGTTTTTGTGCAAATCCAGGTAACGATGTTGTTTGCCATACACATTTTTTCTTGTAGTTTACTTCCAGGTATTTGCTTCTGGGGGTGGAGATGTTGTTGTCTACGATGACTTCATGAGGTTGTCTGTCGCGTTCACGAGGGGTAAATACTATGGCTCCTGCATTTTCCAACATTGGAATCAGATAAGGCACTACGATGGATTGGGTGTAGAGGTCTTCGGTAGTGCCGAACAGGCGCGGACGTTGCCAGCACCATTTGTGTGTATCGTTCTTGTAAAACTTTCCGTGGCTTTGCCAGAGTGCAATGTGTTTGCCTTCCAGACCTTGGCTGGGTCGGTAGGCTTTCGAGAGGTTGCTCACCCACGGTTCGCCCCGGTATGCTGTTTTTCCGTATAGCCGTGTTTTGTCTTTCTGTTTATTGCGGAAGGCGTTCGGTACAAGGTTTTCGATAGGTTGCCCGTCGGTATATAGGGTCAGTGTGTAATAGTTTGCTGGTCCGGGCAGAAGTTGTTTCAGTTGGCGATAGATAGCCGTTGTGTTTTCTTCGGTGAAAGGTTGATAACCGAATACATCATTGGCGTAGATAGCAAGAGTTTTCTTTTGATGGTCGATAATGAAATGGTCCAGCCGGCATGTTCCGATGTCGGCATAGTGGGTCTGGTAGTTTGCAAAGAAGTCTTCAAGCCGTTTCTCCACGTTTTTCTCCAGGCTTTGTGCCGGTGCATGGAAGAAGGAAAGGAAAAAGAAGAGAGTGAGGTATAGTTGTTTCATAGGAAATATATGTGTTTACATCCCTGTCATCCCAGTTCTCCTAACTCGAATTTTTCGGGATGTCTGCCCTTGAAATGTCTGAAATAAAGTTTGATTTCGCGCATGTCGGTTTCTATATCTCCACTGGCATAGAGATAACGTTCGGCAAAGATACATTTCCGCTGGTAGTCGATACCTACCAGGATAATTGGAATGTCTGCTCCTACTGCGATGTAGTAAAAGCCTTTTTTCCAGTTGGGATTTGCCGAGCGTGTCCCTTCGGGGGTAATGGCCAGATGGAATTTCGTGCTTTGTTTTATTTTTTGAATTATCTGTTCAACCAGCGAAGTATGTTTATCCCGATGGACGGGTATACCGCCCATCCATCGGAATAAGATTCCCAACGGGAAAAAAAACCATTCTTTCTTCATCATAAATCCGGAATCGCGTCCGATGGCTGAAATGAACAGCTTTCCGATGAGCAAATCCCAATTGGTGGTATGTGGAGCGGCACAATAGATGCACTTGTCGAAGTCGGGGACAGATACACGCGACTTCCACCTTAATACCTTATAATAGATGAAGCGGCAGAGTGCTTGTTTCATTCCGTTTTTCCGTCTGCTAATTCGTCAATCTTGCCGATAATGGCGTTGATTCCCTCCTTAAAGTCTTCTTTCAGCTTTTTGTAGAATGGTTTGACACTTCCCGGTTCGGTGTGGCTGATACGTCCCACGATATCGTGGTGCAGGCAGACGATTTCATTTAAAAGCTGGTCGTATGCCGGACGCTTTTCATCGGATGCCACAGCCATTTCCCATAAGATAAGGCTTGTTACGTGATCGGATGTGTACTTCACGAATTTCTTTAAGTCTCTTCTTTTAGCCATAATGATATTCCTTTTTAGATAAATTGAGTATTGATTGTGGGGTAAAGATAATGTTTTTGTTTGAATTTACCGCTTTCTTTGCGAAAAAATCTTTCAAAACTCTTGTCGGGTGATTTTTTTATTACAGACATTTTTGTCGTTACAAAAAAAAAAACGAAATTTGCGAAGCAGAAAAAGTGAATAACTTATATACACCTTTTTAAAATATAAACAATTATGACGAAAAGTGCATTACAAATTGCAAGAGCTGCTTATCAGCCGAAATTGCCTAAAGCATTGAAAGGTGCTGTAAAGGTAGTAGAAGGAGAAGCTACCCAGTCTGTAGCCGATCAGGAGGAAATCAAGAAATTGTTCCCCAATACCTATGGTATGCCTTTGTTGAAGTTCGTAGAAGGCGAACAGAAAGAATTTGCTCCGGTAAATGTAGGTGTCATCCTTTCGGGTGGACAGGCTCCGGGCGGACACAATGTGATTTCCGGTCTGTTCGACGGTATCAAAAAGATGAATCCAGCCAACAGACTGTACGGATTTATCTTGGGTCCTGGCGGTTTGGTAGACCATAATTATAAAGAACTGACTGCCGATGTCATCGATGAATACCGTAATACAGGTGGTTTTGATATCATCGGTTCAGGACGTACAAAACTGGAAAAGGAAGATCAGTTCGAAAAAGGATACGAAATCTTGAAAGAATTGGGCATTAAGGCACTGGTTATTATCGGTGGTGACGATTCGAATACGAATGCATGTGTGTTGGCCGAATATTATGCTGCCAAGAATTATGGCATTCAGGTAATTGGTTGCCCGAAGACCATCGACGGTGACTTGAAGAACGATATGATAGAGACTTCATTTGGTTTTGATACTGCCTGCAAGACTTATTCGGAAGTAATCGGTAACATCGAACGCGACTGTAATTCGGCACGCAAGTACTGGCATTTCATTAAGTTGATGGGACGTTCTGCTTCTCACATCGCATTGGAATGCGCTTTGCAGACTCAGCCGAACATCTGCTTGATATCGGAAGAGGTGGAAGCCAAGAATATGTCTTTGGATGATATCGTGACTTATATCGCCAATGCAGTAGTTGCCCGCGCTGCCGAGGGAAACAATTTCGGTACGGTGCTGGTTCCGGAAGGTTTGATCGAGTTTATCCCTGCAATGAAGAAGTTGATAGCAGAATTGAACGACTTCCTGGCTGTACATGCTGACGAGTATGCTGCTGTCGAGCCCAATAAACAACGTGAATATATCATCAGCAAACTGTCGGCAGACAATGCTGCTGTTTATGCTTCATTGCCCGAAGGCGTTGCACGCCAGTTGACGCTTGACCGTGACCCGCATGGAAACGTACAGGTTTCTTTGATTGAGACGGAAAAACTGTTATCGGAAATGGTGGGCAAGAAGTTGGCTGCATGGAAAGCAGAAGGCAAGTTTGCTGGCAAGTTCTCTGCACAGCATCATTTCTTCGGCTATGAAGGACGTTGCGCGGCTCCTTCCAACTTTGATGCAGACTATTGCTATTCGTTGGGTTATACAGCAGCCGTATTGATTGCAAACGGAAAGACCGGATACATGTCTTCCGTACGCAATCTGACAGCTCCTGCAGAAGAATGGATTGCAGGTGGTGTGCCTATCACAATGATGATGAACATGGAACGTCGTCACGGAGAAATGAAACCTGTTATCCAGAAAGCATTGGTTAAGTTAGACGGAGCTCCGTTTAAGGCATTTGCTGCTGTACGCGATACGTGGGCAAAAGAAACGGCATACGTATATCCGGGTCCGATTCAGTATTTCGGTCCTACAGAAGTATGTGACCAGCCGACCAAGACTTTGCAGCTGGAACACCAGAAATAAGAATAAGACGAGTTAGAGATATGCCAATGTAGATAAGCGGACGGGTCGGTAGTGCTGTGAAAAGATGTTTTTGCAGGCTGTCCGGCTCGTTTTCTTTGTCTGTTTGGATACATTCCTTTTGTGAAAAGATAGGCATTTATTTTTATGGTAAAAGAACCATCTGTTACACACACAGGCTCTTCCCGTCGGACAGTGCGGACAAAGGCTTCTTCACGGAATCCGGTTGGAACGGGTAAGAAGAGGAGACCATCCGGCAAGAAGAACCGGCCGAAGAAGAAAATTCGCTTGAGTTTGCCGGTATGGTTGAATTATGTGGTGATGGGAGGGATGGCAGCTTTGGTTGTAATCGGTTTTTATTACCTGTTTATCCGCCCGTATGCATACCGGTGGAAGCCTTGTTACGGAACAAAAGCCTATGGTGTCTGTCTTCCGGCTGGATATACGGTGCATGGTTTTGATGTCTCGCATCATCAGGGGGATATCAATTGGGAGGAACTCCGAAAAACACAATATGCGCCTTTTCCTGTACGTTTTGTCTTTATGAAAGCATCAGAAGGGGGCGATTTCAGCGACACCACATTTATTCGTAATTTCAATTGTGCACGTCAGTATGGCTTTATTCGGGGAGCCTATCATTTCTTTAATCCGAAAACAGACGCAGCGCGTCAGGCTGCTTTTTTTATCCGTTCGGTCAAACTGGAACCGGGCGATTTGCCTCCGGTACTTGATATCGAAAAGGTGGGCGATGATGAAAATGCACTCAGGAAAGGGGTAAAGACATGGTTAGGGATAATAGAGCGACACTACCATGTAAAGCCCATTCTGTATGCTTCTTACAAGTTCAAGGAGCGTTACCTGAACGATTCGATATTCAATACTTATCCCTATTGGATAGCTCATTATTATGTAGATTCGGTACGTTATGAAGGTAAATGGAAATTTTGGCAACATACCGATGGCGGAAGTTTGCCTGGCATCAAGGAGCAGGTAGACCTGAATGTGTTTAACGGAACTTTGGACGAGTTGAAGCAGATGACTATTCTTCCCGATTCTGTATTTTTCAGACTTTAGGAGTTCAAGACAGTTCCTACTTATAATTGGCTACTTGAAGATACCAGGTCGTGTTTCCCCGGATGACGGTTTACACGACCAGTTTCTTAGATTCGCTTGATGAACTTTACGGCTACCCAGCGGTTTTTTTCTCGGTAATGTACAAATTCCATACCCAGACTTTCGGCTTTTTCTTGGATGGCAGGAATATCTTCTATATAAAATCCGCTCATATAGAGTTCCGACCCCGGATGCATACATGCTGTATATGCAGGCATGTCGGCAAGCAGGATGTTACGGTTGATGTTGGCTATGATGACATCAAAAGGTTTGCGTCCTTTCAGCAGTGAAGCGTCACCTAGTTCTACATGGATGTTGTTTATGTGGTTCAAGGCAATGTTGTCGCGCGAATTGTTTACGCACCAGTCATCTATGTCGATGGCAGTTACCGGATTGGCTCCGCGCATACTGGCAAGGATAGCAAGAATGGATGTGCCGCATCCCATATCAAGTACCGATTTGTTTTTCAGGTCGGCATCCAGCAGTTCGGCAAGAATGGAACTGGTGGTTTCGTGGTGCCCTGTTCCAAAAGCCATTTGCGGATTGATGACAATGTCGTATTCGGCTTTTGGGTAATCCGTATGAAAGGTGCTGTGTATCACGCAACGGTTGTCTATCACGATGGGTTGGAAGAAATTCTTTTCCCATTCTTCGTTCCAGTCTTTATCTTCCGGTTCGGTAAGGGTATAGGAGAGACACACGTTGGGAATCGGGAAATCAGTCAGCACATTTTTTAATGCTTCTTCATCGAACAGCGCTTTGGGGATGTAGGCCTGCATTCCTTCTTCGCAGGGTACGAAGCTTTCGAATCCGATATCCGCTGTCAATGCCGCCAGCACATCTGTAATGGTTTCGTTGCACGGTTGTGCCTTCATTGTAACTTCAATGTATTTCATAAAAGAAAAGTATTGGTTAGTAGCAGGCAAAGGTAATATAATTTGTGTGATAGTGATAAACAGAAGAAGAGAATTTGTATCTTTGTCGCGCTTATTATCAACATCTACTTATGAAGATTCGTAATTATTTATGGGCTTTGCTCTTTTTAAGTGGAGGGAGTCTGACTGCCGTCGGCCAACAGCGGGTAGCTTTTATATCCGATGCGCATATCCAAAACATCGCAGACCATCCCGAACTGGTGCGTTCGATGGAAATGCAGGTGCAGTCCACCCGCTTGTTTAATGAAAACTATTACGCCTTGATAGCAGCACTTGATGATGTGGCAAGGAGGGGCATTACGCTGGCAGTGCTTCCCGGGGACTTGACTGATAACGGTCAATTTGTCAATCAGGAAAAAATCAGGGAGATACTCGATACTTATCATAGGCGGTACGGCATACAGTTTTTTGTGACGACGGGAAATCATGACCCAGTCCGTCCGTTCGGTATGCAAAATGAGGAGCAAGGTTTTCTCCGTGCCGACGGAAGCCGTACTACACAGGAAAACCGATGTGCGGGATATGCCGACGAGATGCACTGCTATGCAGCATTTGGATTTTATCCCCAACCCGGATATGTGTATTGGGAAACCCCTTTTACTTCTTATCGGTACGAAGATTATAATTATCAGGAAGCCTTGCGCGAAGGGGCTTTAGACCGGCGGCAATATACATTGTGCGATTCCTTGCAGGCTACGGATGCCAGTTATTTGGTCGAGCCTGTACAGGGATTGTGGTTGCTTGCCATTGACGGAGGAGTCTATCTGCCCGGTGCGGTGAAAAACGGCGTACAGACTTACCAAGGCTCCAGTGTAGGCTATAATAATGTATTGAAACATAAGGCTTTTTTGCTTCCGTGGGTACGGAAAGTGGTAGCCGAGGCGAAGCGAAGAAATAAAATTTTGGTGACTTATTCGCATTATCCGTTAGTGGATTTCAACGATGGAGCTTCCGGATTAGTACGCAAGGCTTGGGGAAGCAGGAAATTCGATTTGCATCGGGTGCCGGACGAAGAAGTGACAGAAGCCTTTCTGGAAGCTGGCATCAGGCTGCACGTGGCAGGACACATGCATGTAAATGATACGGGAGTGATGCGCGGAAAGAATGGCAAATGTTTGTACAACATTCAGGTACCTTCCATTGCTACGTGTGTCCCGGCTTATAAGATTCTTACAGCTGAAGATGCGGAACATTTCGAAGTGGAAACGGTATTGCTGGATAGTGTCCCAGGTTTCGACAGTCTGTTTGGTTTGTATGAGAAGGAATATGCTTATGACAGGCAGGCAGGTAAGTTTCCGGTATGGAGTAGGGAAGCACTGGTATCAGAAAACTATGCGGAGTTTTGTGACTGGCAGTTCCGCGACTTGGTGCGTGTGCGTTTCATACCGCAAGACCTCCCGGAGATAGTGCGTCAGAAAATGGTAACTATGAATGGAGCGCAGCTTTGGACGTATGTGACAGGCAAGGAAGCACAGACTGGATGGGGAACCGACTGGACGGGACATGATGTGATTGTCGATTTGTACCGTTTGCGTTATGCCGATAAGCTAGCCTTACGTCAGATTTCGGATAAGCGCCTGAAGGAGTACGATGAATTGTTCAAGGCTGTGCGCAGGTCAGGTGCCGGCGATGAGTTGACAATCCGTCTGTGTGAGATAGCCGATATATTCGAATGCTTCCTGCACGGAGAGCCGAGCATCCATTTTTACATTGACTTGGATACCGACCGGATAACAGATGTGGAATGAAGGCTTCGGTTTTATTGAATTCTGCAACATCACATGTAGGGGCAGGGTCTGCCTGCCCGAAAACATTTACATGGACGCATACAGGTGGGCTAACCCCGCCCCTACATGGAATGTTTGCGGATAGCCACTCAGAAGCTGTTTTGAATTTATCGTGCGATGATTTGGGATGAGTTTTTGAGGCATTTTCGCTTCTGTGATGAGGAAGATAGCGGGCTATCTGACGAAGAACAGGAGCGAAAAGGACCAAAAAATCGCCCAAAGCACACACGAAAACGGATACATCAAGCCAAGAAAAACTTTTTGGAGAAATTCAAAACAGCTTCTCAATATAATATATTTCCTGATCTTATTATGTGGCAGTGTAATATCTGCTTACAGCCTCTCAACCGTTTCAAGGGGGAGCCCCGTAATTTGTGCTATCAAGTCGGGAGCAATGCCTGCGGCTTTCATACCACGGGCATTTCTAAGGCGTTCTGCTTCTTTACCTTCTTCTCTGCCTTCCGCCTTGCCTTTCGCAAAGCCTGTCGCTTCACCTTCTGCCTTACCTTCCGCAAAACCTTCCGCAAAACCTTCCGCCTTACCCTTTTGCCGCTCATATTCCATCGTAACCAGCTGGTCGCGGTACACCTTGATGCTTTCGTCGTATTTCATGCGGTCTTCCTTGCTCATGGCGGCAATGTCCACTATCTGCTCCAGTTTCTCGAAGACAGCTTTACGTGCCTTAAAAGGCAATCTCTGCAATTTTTCCATATTCTTCAATTTGAATGTCCGCCTTTTCCCAATACGCCCCTACATGAGCTATTTGCGGATGTCATCATAGTAGAGACGATGTGCACATCGTCTAGAAATCATTTAATGAATATCCGCATTTTACCCAATTGCCATGTAGGGGCGTATCGCATACGCCCTAAAAACATCCACGTGGATTAGTTGGCGCATTCGGGCGTATGCGATACGCCCCTACATGGGATGTTTGCGGATATTCAATAATCATTTTCACATTTTGTTTCATGCAGACAAAGATAACATTTAATTCCTAATAAAACACGCAGCGGATAAACATATTTACGCCGCATATGGCATTTGTTTCCCTGCGGCAGTTACAAAAGTTTTATATTCCATGGGCTGGAACGTACATTCCACGCCGTGGAACGTATATTCCAGCCCGTGGAATATACATTCCGCCAGCCGGAATATAAAACTTAGGTAACTACTTGCAGAAAACCACTTGCCTGCTCGCGGATAATCAGCCTTTTCATTCATTCTTTTATTTTTTTTGAAAAAAATGCATTAATGCATTGCTTGTGTAAAATAATTTGCCTATTTTTGTCCGCGATAAGAAATATATACAGATTTACAGACAGCCGCCTATATACCTTAATATACTATAGTCCGGCTGAGTTCCCGTTTTGATAGAGTATAAATAAAAAGAGATATGCTATGAAGCGTTTGTTATTCGTCCTTTTGTCGTGCATAGGACTTTCGGTTTCAGCGCAAAATTGGGCGGTGAAGACCAATCTGTTGTACGATATGACCGCGACCATGAATTTGGGAGCGGAAGTCCGTATGTCCCCACAGTGGACATTGGATGTATCTGCCAACTGGAATCCATGGACTTTTTCCGACAATAAAAAATGGAAACAGCTATCTTTCCAGCCCGAAGCACGCTATTGGTTCTGTGAGGCATTCAACGGGCATTTTCTTGGTGCACACCTCTTAGGCGGCATCTATAACATGAGTAACTGGGATACAGACTTTACTTTTTTGGGTACCGATTTCGGCAAGCTGAAAGACCATCGGTACGAAGGGTGGATGCTGGGAGCCGGCATAGCCTACGGTTACCAGTGGATATTGTCGAAGCATTGGAGCATAGAAGCCGAAATCGGTATAGGCTATGTGTATAGCCGGTATGACAAATACCGGTGCGCCGGATGCGGACGCAAAACAGAAGAAGGCAAAAGCCATCACTTCGTGGGTCCTACCAAGGCAGCTGTCAATCTGATATATGTATTCTAACCTTAAAAGGAAAAACAATGAAATCTATATGCTTTTTATCAGTCCTGTTTAGTTTGCTGACGGCGCCAGCCGTAGCACAAGCCTTGCCGGACGGTAGTGTGTCTGCCGACAGCGTATGCATAGAGCGTCAGGGTGAATACTTGCACATAAGCATGAACGTAGACTTGGATGGATTAGAAGTAGAAGGCAACCAAGCAGTGTTGCTTACTCCTTGCCTCCGCCAAGGAAAGGATTCGTTAGAACTCCGCTCTATCGGCGTATATGGACGCAAACGCTATTATTCGTACATCCGAAACGGCGAAAGCCTGCTTACAGGATCGAAGGAACTAACCTACAAAAGAAAAGAAATGCCCTCCGAAGTGGCTTATGCAGACATAATAAGCTACGATGACTGGATGAACGGAGCAGAAGTAGTGCTCCGGCGGCAAGATTATGGCTGCTGCGGTTCGCTCTTGGCAGAGCAATGGAGTGTGATTGGCGGCTATAAGGAAGCGTTGGTCTATGTTCCCCATTTCGTCTATGTGCAGCCCCAAGTGGAAACGGTGAAGACACGTTCGTTGGACAAGTCCGCCTACATAGATTTCCCTGTGTCGCGTACCGATATACGTCCCGGTTACCGCAACAACCGCGTCGAGCTGGATAAGATTTTAGCCACAATAGATTCCATACGGGGAGATGCCGATATCACGCTTACCTCGCTTTCCATCAAAGGGTTCGCTTCACCCGAAGGGTCGTATGCCAATAATGAACGGTTGGCACGTGAACGCACGGAAGCGTTGCGAAAATATGTATCGGGCTTATATCACTTCCCGGACACCTTTATCCGCACCTCTTATGAACCAGAAAACTGGGAAGGCTTGCGGGAATACGTGGAAGCCTCTTCACTGGAAAACAAACAAGACATCTTGCGGCTGATAGACGACAACAGCCTGAAGCCTGATGCAAAAGAACGGAAGATACGTGCCGCTTATCCTGCCGACTATGCGCAGCTGCTGCGCGAATGCTATCCTGCCTTGCGCCGTTCCGACTATCGCATCGGGTACGTGATACGCAGTTATACCGATGTGGAAGAAATCAAGCGCATTCTCCGCACCCAGCCGCAAAAGTTGAGCCGGCAAGAGTTTTACATGGCTGCCCAGACCATGGAGCCGGGCAGCGATGCCTTCAACGAAGTGTTCGAAACGGCAGTGCGGATGTATCCCGATGATGAAGTGACCAACCTGAATGCCGCCAATACCGCCATGCGGAAGGGTGACCTGCCTACGGCGGCCCGTTATCTGCAGAAAGCCGGAAGTTCGCCCCAAGCTGTCTATGCGCGTGGTGTGTATGCCATGCTGACTAAAGATTATGCCGGAGCACGTAGCTTGATGGAAACTGCCCAAGCACAAGGTGTAACAGAGGCTGGAAATGTATTGGAACAACTGAAGAGAATAGATAATTAAATAGTATAAACGAAAGAAAATTGTGTTATGAAAATCAAGTATGTATTTCTAAGTATGTTGGCATGCGGCATGTTGGCGGCGTGCAGCAACGATGAAGTTGCGGAAGGAAGCAACACCACGAACTTAGATGGTGGGGAAGCTTACATCAAAGTAAGGATAGCCATGTCTGATGGGGCTGCATCAAGAGCGACAAGCGACGGTGGATATGACAATGGAAGCGAAGATGAGCAAGCAATTAAAAGCATCCGTTTTGCTTTCTATGATAATGTAGGAAAGTTTGTTGCCTTGGGTCGCGAAGTTGGTGAAACAGAAGTAAATCCAACAACACCTGATCAGAATGTAGAGGGATTGGCAGAAGCAGTTGTCGCATTAGAATTGGCAGAAGATGCAGAAATGCCCACTCAAGTAGTAGCATTTGTCAATGCTACACCTACTATTAATGTAAATTATTCTGATGCATATAAATTAGAATCAAATACTATAGGTGATGCAACCAATGGTTTTGTTATGACCAGTTCCACATATTGGGATAATGGGGAAAAGATAGCTACAGCAGTAACTCCGGGGGATTTTTATGAAACAGAAGCTATGGCTACAACCGCAGAAAACCCTGTAACTATCTATGTAGAAAGATTGGCAGCCAAAGTAAAGGTAAATGAAGCTACCTCTTTGTCTGATAATATTGAAGATTTGCAAGACTCAGAAGGTAATGTATTGAAATTTAATCTGGTTGGTTATGCTTTAACTGGATTGAATACCACCGAGTATTATTTGAAACACCTGCAAGATTGGTCTGCATTGTCTTGGACTTGGAACAACAGTACTGACCATCGCAGTTTTTGGGCTGAAGACCCGAATTATACCTCTATGCCGGATGGTAAAGGATTGAATTTTGTTTCTTACGAAGATGTTGTTAAAAATAACAAAGGTGTTCAATATTGTATGGAGAATACGCTTACTGCTAATTTGTATGATACGGACAATTTCCAAGCTTGCACCAGTGTATTGGTTGTTGGTACATACACTGTTACTAATACAAGCGGAGAAAGTGTTACCGAGGCAGATGGAACATTCTATATGTATGGTGGAAAAGTTTATTCCGAGACAGGCTTGAAAAATCAGTTGGCTAATAACGGATTGGTATATACAAGAACAGGTAGCGATACATCAGAAGACCCTTATAAATATACTTCGGCTGACCCTTCTGCTTATACCTTGGTACGGGTTAGTGGAACAAATGAAGTAACTCTCAGTTTAACACAAAGTGCTACAACTTACTATACACCAGATGAAGATGGCACTGGTTATGTAGAAATTACTGATTACACTACATTTAACGCTACATTAGCTAAGCAGGTAGGCGGTGCTGAGAAATACAATGGAGGGAAAGCGTACTTTACCGTGCCTATTGAGCATCTTGCTGCAAGCGGCGATGGTCATATCGGTGTAGTACGTAATCACAGTTATGTGCTTACTTTGGAATCCATAAAAGGTTTAGGAGACGGTGTGTATGAGCCGACGGAAGATATTATTCCAGTGCCTCCTACAAACAAATACTACGTAGGCGCAACGCTCAACATCCTTTCATGGCATGTTGTCAACCAAAGCGTGAACCTCTAAACTTGTCGGCTTAACCAAGCCTGATATACATCAACATTCCGGCAAGCGGGCGCAACGTCCCGCTTGCCATACGATAAGATAACCCAACTAAATTACATCCATCATCTCTATGAAAGTACTGACTTGCATAAGTAAACAGAAAATCCAATGGCTGCTTTTGTGGATGGTAGGCATACTGTCGGCATCATGCGACACCATCTACGAAGACGAAGGAGACTGTACCACCTACTTCCGGGTGAAGTTTACGTACGACATGAACATGAACTTTGCCGATGCCTTTGCCCACAATGTCAAATCAGTGACGCTTTACATCTTCAACGGCGAAGGCAAATTGGTAAACACCCTGTCAGAAAGTGGGTCTGTATTGGCAGAAGACGATTATGTGATGAACCTCGGTATCGAACCGGGAACCTATACCTTGGTGGCATGGGCGGAAGGATGGGAAACAGGAAGCACATTCACCTACCCCATGATGCAACCCAATGTGCATTCCCTGCACGACCTCACTTGCCGCATGAACCGCGAATACGATGAAGGCAACGCCGCTTATATCGACAATGACTTGACACCGCTGTTCCACGGCATTGCCCAAAACATCGAACTGGAAGAACTGTTGGACGGAGGCGAGCAAATCATACCGATAAACTTGACCAAGAACACCCACAATGTGCGGGTCATGTTGCAACATCTTTCGGGAGAAGACATCCATGCCGACGATTTCACCTATACCATTACCGATGCCAACGGACACATGAATTACGACAATTCGCTGCTTGATGATGAAACGTTGACTTATCGTGCATGGACTACCTACGAAGGAACAGCCTCATTAGCCAGCCTTGTCGGTACCAGAGACACACAAACCTCGGTAAGCGTGGCTATTGCCGAACTGACTACAGGAAGGTTGATGGTAGACCAAGAGCCTATCCTTACGGTGCGCAACGAAAAGGGAGAAACGGTGCTGTCTATTCCGTTGGTAGATTATGCCTTATTGGTGAAAGGACATTACAACCGCAACATGAGCGACCAAGAATACCTCGACCGCCAAAGTGAATACAACCTGACGTTCTTCCTCGATGAAGACAACCGTTGGGTAAATTCCAGCATCATCATCAATTCATGGCACGTAGTGCTGCAAGAAACAGAACTTTAAGAATTAAGAATGAAGAATTAAGAATGAAGAATTAAGAATGAAGAAACATATCATAAGAACCCTGAGCGTATGTATCGCCCTGCTTTTGCTTTCGGCATGCCGGCAAGAGCAAGACGGGCTTGCCGTTGCGGACGAATCGGCTGCATCGGTACAGGTCAGCTTTACCCTCACTACAGCCAGCGGTAATGCTTCCACCCGTGTGGGTACAGATGAGCCGGGCACTGGATATGAAAACTACATCGACATAACAAACAATAATTTCCGTTTCTTGCTGTTTGATACCGAAGACGATTCGTTTGTCTATTCTTTCACACCCCAAAGCGTGACCCCGGCAGGCGCAAGCGGTGAATATTATGCCCAGACTTACAAAGTAGAGGGAGAAATGCCGGAAGAATATGCCGACTTCAATTATAAAGTGGTGGTCTTGGCAAATTGGCCCGATTACCCCGAAGCAGACGAATTGGTAGAAGGCAAAACTACCATCAAAGACATTTGTTCTGTCTATGCATACCAGTATACTGCCTCGTTCGTACCTTCTGAGGAACACCTGATTCCTTTTTACGGTGTAGCTACTATCAGCATCACACTTCGCCCGGATATTTCTACCAACCTTGGCACCATCGACTTGTTGCGTGCCCTATGTAAAGTAGAAGTGAAGTGCAGTGCCGATGGCTTTACGCTGAAAGAAGTCAAGCTGAACAAGTATTCCACCAAAGGAATGTGCGCGCCACTGGATGTATACAACAATACGGAAAATTGGGAAGGGAAAGAACAAATTCATTTGCCTGCTACAGATGTGGAAAGTGAAGGATGTTTAGATTTTACTAAACAGGATGATGGCTCTTTTCTCATTTATGTACCCGAATATGACAATACAAATACAGGCAATGAGCCATCCTACCTGTCTGTAACCCTGAAAGATGCCAATAATAAAGAAGTGACTTTGAAAAGCCCGAACATCTATTTCAAAGACTACACAGATGGAAATCCGGAAGAAGGTTCAGATTACGACTTAATCCGCAACCACTGGTATCGGTTCGACATAACCGATGTGAATGACAGCAAGCTGATTGTGCAATACCGTGCTTTACCATGGGAATTGGTAGAGTCTTCGATTGGGTATGCACCGGAACCAGCATCAACAACGGTCAATCCATTTTATCATGACAATGACTATGATGAGTTTATGAAAAACGGTTATATATTATTACCGGTTGATGAATTTAAAAATAATGAAGTAAACAATGTTCAATATGACCGAACTACAGTCCGGAAACTATTCAAGTTCCTTTATGACTATCCAGCCGACCGAGGCGATGACGATGCCAGATATTGCATCCTTACTAAACCGACTTATGTAGATGCGGATAGGAAAATATTAAAAACAGGTAGCGCCGGAGCACGCTATTTCTTTATGCTTACAGGCCCCGAAGGTGCTACATGGGAGGCGCATCTCAGCAATTATGAAGATGAAGGTGGAGATTTTACTTTCTCTTATAGCGAATCGAATGATTTCAATGGGTGTAAGGATGAAGGATATACAGGAAAAGTGAAAATGGTATCGCATGGCATAGCACGCCCAAAACCATACATCATACAAGTGAATTGTGTACGTTCGTGGACAGGAACGGATGAAACCGCTGCGACCGATGAAAACGATAAAGCCATTGGTGAATATCCATGGTACAAAAAAGAAGGAAATAACTATTGGGATGATGCAAATAATGAAAGCCGTGTAGATGACATTGACGATGATGGCAAAAATTCATGGTGGGAAAAAGATAATAGAAGAAAAAACTTTTATACAGAGTATGACCAAGAGCTTCGAGATGCTTTTACATATTATACAGCATGGGGACGATACAACAATGAACGACATAGGGTTATTGCAACCAAGCTGTATATTACCGTAACCTTAGCTGACGGAACAAAATATAATTTGAATATCAACCCTTCATATAAGAATCATCAAAATCTTGATAATATGGAGTTTTTGTATGGTGATGATGAAAGAAATTGGAGACGCTATGCAGGAGAAGATGATTTTATTTGGATAAGGCAAGTTCCTGCACAATTCGATTGGTCTTTTGAAGAGTTGGCAAGAGATGTGGATGAAAGTGAAACAGGTGATAATACTTGGGATAATTATCAATGGTGGAGAGAAAACCCATATTGGAAGAAGAAAGAAGTAAATTGATATGGTAACAAAAGCTATACATATATTCATGCTCCTTGCAACAATCAGCCTTGGCTGCATCGCTTGCTCGGATGAAACCGCACCGCAACAAACCGTGCCGGTCGACAGCAACGGACAGGTGAAGATCATGTACAAGATTGCAGGCTCTTCTTTGTCTCGTGCAACGGAAGATGGATGGAATGAAGGATGGAATGAAAATGAAATAGACCGCATAGACTTATTTGTCTTCGATAAAAATGATAAATGTGTGCATCATATCGTAGAAGAAAATATAGGGGTTAAAGATGCACAAGAAGAAGACTCTTACACGAATTTTAAAAAGGATGGAACGCTGACAGAACTTACCTATGAAGAGGTTGAAGCAAACATAGATAACTACTCTTATTACATGGTAGCGAATTGTCCTTCTCTTGATGGCATAAACAAAGAGGAATTTACACTTGACAATTTAAAAGAAAAACTGACCCCCGATTTGGTTTTCAATCAGCCGCAAAAATCTTTTGCGATGGATGGGAAAATAGAAGAAACTCCAACTCCTGTCAACAACACTATCACGTTAAAATTCGAACTGAAAAGAGCCGCCGTGAAAATACGCTTATCAGTTAATAATAATCAGGAATCCATTATAAAAAATTGTAAGTTTCAATTATTCAAATACGTAGACTCAGGTACATCCGTATTAAATGAAGCGGAATCATACGGCGAGATAGATAGACGTAAAAGCATGGATGCTTTAGAAGCATATAATAAGATGACTAATTATGAGAATGAAAAAGTCATTTTTTACTCCTATCCCAATGACTGGTTTGATGAAAGTTTGTTGAATGAAAACGGAACCTTTAGTGATGAAGATATTTATGCTATAGACGATTTGATAGATGAAGAAAAACAGACATATATCTTGCTGGAAGCCCCCTATGGAGATGATAGCTATTATTATAAGGTACCAGTAAATTTTGCCATATCAAAAGATAATGATAAGGTTTCGTTTTCGAAAGAAGATATAGAGGATTTGCGCAATAATTATTACCGAATGCTACGTAACCACATCTACGACATTACGGTGACGATAGACAGGGAGGGGGGTACAGTAAGCAAGCCTGTAACACCTAAATTATATTATCAAGTTCTCTCGTTTGATGAGGAAACTATAGATATTCCGAAATTCCAATAAAAATAGCTATGATACAAGGAAAATATATGAACATACGTCATTTGCATAAACTCTTGAATAGGTTTGCGATTATTGCTTGTTTTGTAACCATATTTTCGTGCACAGACGAAAATATTATCCGTCAAGATGGAGAAGTCAAGCCTGGTCAAGACGTAACGGTTAGGCTTGGTTTTGATGTAAGCGTTCCGGAAGAGAAAGCATCATCGCGCGTCCCGGATGACAATGTTGTTTTTGACCTCTACGTCCTGATATTCGATGCCAATGGCAATAAGACAGGTTTTGGATATTTCGATGATTTGAATAATGGAAATACAACAAGTCAACCGAACACTACCGGAAGTGATAATTATGTTACAATCTATACCAAGACAGGTCCGTCGTATGTTTATGGCATAGCCAACATATCCGGTGCAACCAATGTTTATGAAGACGATGATTTTAAAAGTATATTAGATGACATTCAGAACAAGGAACAATTATTGAATCTTTCTCCTGTACTATATGAACAAATAGACCGTGTAGGAAATTCGTATATAATGAGCGGAATGGCAATAAGCGATGAAAGAGACAACACTTACCTAATTGAAGAAGGGCAAGATATCAAAACGCTGAAACTCCGCAGGCTTGACTCACACATTACGTTTAATATCAAAGCGGCAGCTGGCTGTACGTTCCGTCCAACCAGCTATCAGGTTTTCAACGTTCCTAAGAAAGTTTATCTGATAGAACGGGAAGCGTCACGGGAAATCGCACTTGCCAATACGTGGGACGGAACAAATGATGAAGATGAGGATGACTTTTTCGATACCCAAGAAGTAACAGGGACTTTGTCTACAGACATGTCTTTTAATTTTTGGATGGTAGAAAACAGGCAGAATGGAAAACGATCCATACCGGACAATGATTACAATCAGCGTGAAAAGGAAGAAAAAAACTCAAACGTTTCAGATAGCAAACCAACTGTATCTAATGGAGATTATGTTTATGCACCGGATAAGGGTACGTATGTAGTTCTTAAAGGGGATTTCACCGGAAATTCCACCGTTGAAGGTAATGAAGGAGCAGTGGAAGCAAGTGTCAGCTATACCATTCATTTAGGTTATGTAGATCAAAATGCGGATGATTTTTTCAGTAACCGGAATACGAAATACACATATAATATTACCGTTAGTGGAGTAAATAATATTATAGTGGAAGTCTTGGCTGATGATCCGGAAATAGAACCATCTCCCGGAGCAGAAGGGGATGTGATATTTACCAACGGTACCACGAAATATATATTGGATGCACATTATGAAACCGTATTGCTCAGTTTCAGCGAAAAGCTGTTATCAGGTGGTGTCAATGTTTCCGATTTCTTTTCTTATAAAATAAGTACACCATTCGCTTCTTATATTTCTACCGATGAAAACATAGAAGTAAGAGATGAAGACTGGTTGCGTTTTGTGAGAAATGAAAAAGATGGTAACGGTATTTATTCAAAACGTTTTCAGCCTTATGCATTATCGGACGGAACCCGTAACGGAATGACATTGTCTCAATTTATGGAGGAATTGAAAAAGATTGCAAATGGAACGGAACAAGATGCTTATGACAATGAAGAAAAAGTAGTTTATACTTGCCACATAAACGAATTTTATTATGACAAAGCCCCACAAGGAGTCACGGTATCAGGCGATTTATGGAAACGGTTTGTCAATGTGTCGCCACGTGAAGTGCAAATATTAAATGATGTGGAGCTGAGTCCGGATGGAGAAAGTAGTATAACGAAATCTACTTATATTCTGTCGCAACGTTCTATCCAGACATTTTTCAGCCGGAGCGTGCAAGAGTCTTATAGTGCTTATGGTGTAGAAACAATCAATGAGACCGGTCCATTGTATACATGGGCTTATTATCCTAACCAAGTAGGTGTTACTGCCAGAGATAGAGATACCGGATGGGATAACTTTTGGGAAATGATAGATAAACTTTGTAATACAAATAAAGAATGGAATACTTATGTGGATTTTGGCATAAATGGTTATGCCGATGTAACCAATATGCAAACGGTTAATGCGATGAAAAGCGATTATCAACGGGCTTACCTCGCTTGCATGCAGCGCAATCGGGATTTAAATGGAGATGGCTTTATCGAAAAAAATGAAATACAATGGTATCTGCCAGCCATTAACCAATATGTCGGTATGTTTATCGGCGATGGAAGCCTTTCGGAAGAAGCCAAGCTGTATACAGAAACAGATTATGTATATAAGCACTATGTATCAAGTACCACTTATGGAAATTACCCTATTATCTATTGGGCGGAAGAATCTGTTTCGGAAAGTCATGGTACAGAATATAATATGGCGGAATATAGAAGTGACGATGGAACTTTTCAATATACAAATTATGATCATGGAGATGATGATTATTACGGCAAAGAAGGAAATCGTATAGATAGGGACAAGTTGGTAAATCATTATAGGTGCATGCGCAATTTAGGTAGTGGAACTCCTGTTGGCATTTATTCTAAAGATCCGAATGATCCTTCTATAACAGTTCCTTATTTAGATGAAAGTTCTACCCGTCCTCGTGTACGATACGGTGAACTTGGAACGCATAAAAGTGATGAAAGCGAAAGTGAATTGTATAGTGGTGGATTTACTTATTCAGACGAGTGGATTAGGAATTATTCTTATGTTAATAACTATTATGTTGATGCTATAGATATTCGAGATATTATGGATAACACTTCTACTCCTTGTCGTTATCTTACTCCTAGAGGAGCTTGGCGTGCTCCTAATTTGCGGGAACTTTATTTGATGTCTATCGTTGGAGCACTAGATGATGGTGTTCCTGAAGAAAATGCGGTGTCTAGAACGGAATTCAAATTTTCTGATAAAAAACTGCCTAATTCTTCTAGTCAAAAACGCATCGGTTGGTTCTATAACGGTTCCAATTTGACTATGGGCAAGGGGAATGAAAATGAAGGCGATCGTATTCGTTGTGTACGAGACAATTAAATATATAAAGAAGATAAATCTCTATCGCGGGGAAGCGTCCCTGCACATTTTACTTAAATTAGTAATCCAAGAGCCGGTTCGCAGGGATGCGCGCTGGCTCTGCCTTTTATGTCTCATACGAAGCGAAAGACAAAAAGAGAATCAGAAGAAGCCGTTATCCATCTTGCGGGCTTGGTAGCTGAAACCAATGCCTTGATGAATAGTCATAGTTAGCCACGATGTACATGACAATTATCAGCGATTCATTGGCAATTATTGAAATTTTTCGTATGTTTGCCGAAAATATGAATCAAAAAACAAAAAATGCATCTTATGAAAAAAACGTGGATTATCGTAATCGTGATTCTTGTCGTACTGATAGGTTACAGTGTTTCATCATACAACTCGATGGTGGCACAGGAAGAGGAAGTCGGGACGGCATGGAGCAACGTGGAAAATCAATACCAGCGGCGCTCTGACCTGATTCCTAACCTTGTAAGCACCGTCAAAGGATATGCCGCACATGAAAAAGAAACGTTTGATGCCGTAGTATCGGCACGTGCCAAGGCTACCCAAATGTCGGTTGACATCGATGACCTGACCCCTGAAAAGCTGGCTGCCTACCAACGTGCTCAAGGCGAGATAGGAAGTGCGCTGGGACGCCTGCTTGCCGTAACTGAAAATTATCCCGAACTGAAGGCGAACGAAAACTTCCAGACCCTTCAGGCTCAATTAGAAGGTACAGAGAACCGCATCAGCGTAGAGCGGCGTAAATTCAACGAAACAGCCCGTAAATTCAATACTACCATACGCCGGTTTCCCAAGAACATCTTTGCCAGCATGTTCGGATTCGAGAAACGTCCTTATTTTGAAGCAGAAGAAGGGAGTGAGAAAGCGCCCGAAGTAAAGTTTTAATTTCTGCGTATGAAAAAACTGTTTCTGCTCGGTTTCCTGTTTCTGTCTTTTGCCTTGGCAGAAGCGCAAAGCCGCATCTACAAAGTAGAAGACATCCCTTTGGTGCATCTGAAAGACGCACGCCGCTACGTGAGCAACCCCGATGGTATCTTAAGCCCTGCTGTAGTAAGTGCCATCGACTCTACTCTTTATGCCCTTGAGCATGAAACAGGAATACAAACCCTTGTGGTAGCTGTAGGGCAAATAGAAGGAGGAGACTGCTTTGACTTTGCTTACCGGCTGGGACGGGAAAACGGAATAGGACAAAAAGAGACAGACAACGGGTTGGTCGTCCTGCTCGTTACAGGCGAACGATGCATACAGTTTGCCACAGGATACGGAATCGAAGGCGACCTGCCTGACGCCACATGTAAGCAAATACAGGTGCGTTACATGAATCCCTACTTCAAGGATGGCAACTGGGATGCAGGTATGCTGGCAGGCATCCATGCCATACGCGCCCAACTGAACGGGACAGGCGAACCGCTTCAAGCTCCAGAAGACGATGATACTTTTCTTTTGTTCAGCATTTTCTTTTGCTGTTTTATCTTGGTACCTTTGTTCTTATGGCTGAATGCACGCCAGCGCAAACGCTGTCCGAAATGTCATAAACACACCCTCCGGCAAGTCTCTGTGCAGACCCTTTCGCGGACAGCAGGCTATCACACCGACGAAGTGACTTACGTATGCAGACATTGTGGAAACGTAGTGCGTAAACAGCGTCGTATACGTGATGACGATGATTTCCATCATCGTGGAGGAAATGGCTGGCCTTTCCTGGGTGGTCCGTTCTTCGGTGGAGGTGGACATAGCGGCGGAAGCTTCGGCGGCGGAAGCTTTGGAGGTGGAGATTTCGGAGGTGGAGGAGCCGGAAGTAAATTCTGACATGAAAAACCTAAGAACAGAAAAGAGACACAAGAGTTCACAGAAGCAGCCTCTAACGAACGAATAAACTTATCTACTTATGAGCAACATTTTTGGAAACATATTCAGACTGACCAGCTTTGGCGAATCGCACGGCAAAGCCATCGGTGGTGTCATTGACGGATTTCCCGCCGGTATTGCTATTGACGAAAACTTTGTGCAACAAGAATTAAACCGACGCCGACCGGGACAATCAACCATTACCACCGGCCGTAAAGAACCCGATGCCGTAGAGTTCCTTTCTGGTATTTACGAAGGTGTATCTACCGGGTGCCCCATCGGATTTGTCGTGTGGAACACCAACCAGCATTCTTCTGATTACGACAATATGAAGGACGTGTTCCGTCCTTCGCATGCCGACTTTACCTATTTCCAGAAGTACGGTGTGCGTGACCACCGTGGCGGAGGACGTTCTTCGGCACGTGAAACCATAGCACGGGTGGTAGCGGGAGCACTTGCTAAGCTAGCCCTTAAGGAAATAGGCATACGCATCACGGCATTCACCTCACAGGTAGGTACATTGAAACTGAATGAAGACTATACGCACTACGACCTGAACCTCACTGAAAGTAATCCTGTACGGTGTCCCGACCCCAAGCTGGCACAACAGATGGAAGAACTTATTTTCCGTACGAAAGGAGAAGGTGATACACTGGGAGGCGTGGTGACCTGTGTTATCCAGGGATGTCCTGCCGGATTGGGTGAACCTGTATTTGGGAAACTCCATGCAGCCCTTGGCAGTGCAATGTTAAGTATCAATGCTGCCAAAGGTTTCGAATACGGACAAGGATTCAGCAATATGGAATGGAAAGGCAGCCAGCAAAATGACCTGTTTTACAACCAAGACGGACACATAGCCCTGCGTACCAACCGCTCGGGGGGCATCCAGGGAGGTATCAGCAACGGTGAAGATATTTATTTCCGCGTTGCATTCAAACCTGTAGCCACTGTTCTGATGGAACAACCTACAGTAGACAAGAACGGAAATGAAACCATACTGAAAGCCCGTGGGCGTCACGACCCTTGCGTCTTGCCCCGTGCCGTTCCCATAGTAGAAGCGATGGCGGCAATGACCCTGCTTGATTACTACTTACTGAACAAAACTACCCGATTATGATAAAACCTCCACAGACGGCACCGAAATCAAATAGGCTTGATGTTATTTTCAGCTGTGCCATCTGTGATGAAAATACGCACAACCATGGAAATCAAACAATACATTCAAGAAAACGAAAAACGGTTCCTCGATGAACTGTTCAGCCTGATACGCATCCCCAGCATCAGTGCCCTGCCGGAACACAAAAAAGACATGCTTGCCTGTGCCGAACGCTGGCGCCAGCTCCTCCTTGAAGCAGGAGCCGATAAGGCAATGATTATGCCTTCGGCAGGCAACCCGTTGGTATATGCCGAAAAATGCATTGACCCTCAGGCTCCTACAGTGCTTGTTTATGCACATTATGACGTAATGCCTGCCGAACCACTCGAGCTATGGCAAAGCCAACCGTTTGAACCAGAGATACGCGAAGGACGTATTTGGGCACGTGGTGCCGATGACGACAAAGGACAGGCAATGATTCAAGTAAAGGCTTTCGAGTACCTCGTACGCGAAGGGTTACTTCGTCACAATGTGAAATTTATCTTCGAAGGCGAAGAAGAAATTGGCTCGCCCAGCCTGAATGCTTTCCTCAACGAACACCGCGAATTGCTCCGTGCCGATGTTACCCTGGTGTCGGATACCAGTATGCTGGGTGCAGACACTCCTTCGCTCACAACCGGTCTTCGGGGACTTGCTTATTGGGAAATCGAAGTGACTGGTCCTAACCGCGACCTGCATTCGGGACATTTCGGCGGAGCGGTGGCAAACCCCATCAATGTGCTATGCAATCTTCTTTCACAGATAACCGATGATGACGGACACATTGCCATCCCGCATTTCTATGATGATGTAGAGCCTGTTCCGGAAGCCGAGCGTCAAATGATAGCCAGCATTCCTTTTGATGAAGAAGCCTACAAGGCAGCCATCGGTGTACGTGCACTGAAAGGTGAGAAAGGTTATTCCACCCTTGAGCGGAACAGTTGCCGACCTTCGTTCGACATCTGTGGCATTTGGGGAGGTTATACCGGCGAAGGTTCGAAAACAGTTCTTCCATCAAAAGCATACGCTAAAGTGTCGTGCCGGCTTGTCCCTCACCAGAACCATGAAACCATCTCACGTCTATTTACCGACTACATCCATGCCATCGCCCCCGACTACGTACAGGTCAAAGTCACTCCGATGCATGGTGGCGAGGGTTATGTATGCCCTATCTCGCATCCAGCTTATCAGGCTGCCGAAAAAGGATTTACCCAGGCATTCGGTAAAAAGCCGCTGGCGGTACGACGTGGAGGGAGTATTCCCATTATCAGTGATTTCGAACGGATATTGGGTATCAAAACCATCTTGATGGGATTCGGGCTGGAAAGCGATGCCATCCATTCGCCCAACGAAAACTTCCGGCTTGACATCTTCCGCCGGGGTATTGAAGCTGTAGTAGGATTCCACTTGGAACTGCATCTCCAGAACATCTGACTACCAGGATACTGTTTTGAGTTTCTCTAAAAAGTTTTTCTTGGCTTGATGGTTAAAAGCTCCCTCGAACGAACATAAGTGATCGACCTGATTTACTTATGTGAAACGCCCGACTTACTTATGTGAAACGGTTCACTCACTTATGTTCATCAAAATGCATACTTGAATCCTTGTCATGGGTTCAGGTATGCATTTTTGTTTGTATTGGTTTTGTCTTTGTTCTCACATAGTAATGTCATTAAGGTGTAACTGATTTGAAATGCCACAGGTTTACTTTTGCTTTCGTAAACAAAACTAGATTAAATTTATAAAATCAAAAGTAAAGATGGATGGTAAATCTTTAATTATTAGTGCTTTCTTTTGTGGTATGTGCCTGGCTTCAGGTGCTCAGGAAGCAATGTTGCGTTTCAATGGGAAGGTGACAGACCAAAGCGGTAAGGGAATACCTGGTGTGGTGGTAAATGACGGTGTGCATTTTACCAAGACAGACAAGCTGGGAGCATGGGCATTGAATTCGGATACGACAATCAGTAAATTTGTAGCAATATCTACTCCGGCTGCGTATGTTTTGCCACAGCAGGACGGGTTGGCTACAGGACATTATATTGCGGTACGTGACTTGGCTCAAGCAGGCGGAAAGTATGATTTCGTATTGGAGAAGCGGAAGCAAGCAGACGGACGTTTCCATTATATAGCCATATCGGATCCTCAGGTGAAAAATGAAAAACAACTGAAGCGCTGGTGTCAGGAAACGGTACCCGATTTGAAAGAAGTTATCGATTCTTTAAAGCAGACGCGTGAAGTGGTTGCCATGACCTTGGGTGATTTGGTGTGGGACAACATGCCATTGTTCGATGAATATCAAGAGTCGGTAAAAAATACCGGTGCTGTTTTCTTCCAATGCATCGGAAACCACGATTTCGATAAGCAATACCAAGACCTTCACAATATGGCGATGGGCACTCCGGTATACGGTGAAAGGATATACGGAAGCTATTTCGGACCTACCGATTATTCGTTTAATATCGGTAAGGCGCACATTGTAACGATGAAAGACATCAACTATGTGGGTGGGAAGAATTATGTAGAAAGCCTTACAGGGCAGCAGTTGGAATGGCTGAAGAAGGATTTAAGTTATGTGCCCAAAGGAAGTCTGGTTATCTTGAACCTGCATGCGCCGGTATGGAATAAAGTGTCGCCGGGCGGAAATGTCCGTAACGCAGACGCTCTGAAAGAGGTGCTGAAAGATTATAAGGTGCATGTGTTCTCCGGCCATACGCATTTTTTCCAAAACAACGAAGTGACGCCTACGCTTTACGAGCACAATATCGGCGCAGCCTGTGGCGGCTGGTGGGCTGGCTGGGTAAACCAGTGTGGTGCGCCCAATGGCTATATGGTAGTAGATGTAGATGGCGATAATGTGAAATGGCATTACAAGGCAACGCGCCGCGATTTCGCTTATCAGTTCCGTATATATAATAAAGGAGAGTTTACGGCTCAAAGCAGTTTTGTGGTAGCCAATGTCTGGGACTGGGACAGTGCTTGCCGTGTGGTATGGTATCAGGATGGCAAGCCGATGGGGGATATGGAACAGTTTGTCGGTTCGGATGAAGAGCGTGCTTCGCAACTGAAAGACCGCAGCCAGGCTGAACCTACGGCTCACCTGTTCCGTGCCATGCCTTCCGATGGTGCCAGACAAATCAAAATAGAGTTTACCAACCGTTTCGGCGAAGTCTATACACAGACTATCAGCCTGTGACATCCTTGAAGGCTGTTATTTTTCGTGTAAATACACATTCTTAACCAATAAATAATGAGAACATTACAATCTGTAGTTTTGTTCCTGATACTGGTCTTGGCGGGAAGCAATGTGACGCTTTCTGCACAGAACCGGACCATATCGGGAAAAGTGTTGGATGCAAACGATGAACCTCTTATTGGGGTGACGGTTGCGGTTGAAAGTTCTACTATCGGAGCGATAACCGATGTGGATGGTACATTTTCGATTCAGGTGCCACAAGGAAAGGTCACTTTGAATGTATCGTATGTAGGTTTTGCCGCACAAAAAGTGACGGTGGCGCCCAATCAGAAAAGTGTTACGGTGCATCTGAGTGAGGATGCGGTTTTGTTGAATGAGACCGTGGTTGTGGGATATGGCAAGCAGAAGAAAGTAAATCTTACGGGAGCTGTATCTACGGTGAACGGAGATGAACTGGAACACCGCGTGACGACTTCGCTCAGCAATATGCTGCAAGGTACGGTGGCTGGTTTGAACGTAACCACTTCTTCGGGTGTACCGGGAAGCTCGGCTACTATCAATGTGCGTGGTGTGACTTCTATCAACGATGCCGAACCGCTGGTATTGATAGACGGTGCGGTAGGCGAGATAGACCGTATCAATCCCAACGATGTAGAATCAATCTCCGTAATTAAAGACGCATCGGCTGCCGCTATTTACGGTGCACGTGCAGCCTTTGGTGTGATTTTGGTGACTACCAAGTCCGGAGCTGCTAAAGACGGGAAAGCTACGGTGCATTATAGCGGACGTTTCGGCTGGCAGGCACCTACCACTTCTACCGACTACGAAACGACCGGTTATTGGTCGGTATATACTATCAACAAGTTCTGGCAAGCCAATTCGGGTACATTGTATGTCGATTATACAGACCAGGACATGCAGGAGTTGCTAGACCGTGTGAACGACAAGGCCGAGAACCCCGACCGCCCGTGGGTGGTAGAAGACGTACGTAACGGACGCCGCCAGTGGGTATATTATGGAAACCACGACTGGTGGCACGAATTGTACCGCGATAATCGTCCGATGCAGCAGCACAACCTTTCTGTCAGCGGCGGAAAAGACGATATCAAGTATTATTTGTCTGGCTCATTCGACAAGCAGACCGGTATCTTGCGCGAAAATCCGGATGTGTACCGGAAATACAACTTGCGCTCGAAGATTGACTTCCGGATTAATAAGTGGTTTACGATGTCGAACAATACGTCGTTCTACAGTTCGCAATACAGCTACTTGGGCGATGGCAGTGTAGAAAATACCTTGGCATACAGTGCCCGCCACGCTTTGGCTTGTTTTCCGCAGAAGAATCCCGATGGTTCGTGGTTGTATAGTACACCTTATCTGAATTATAAGGTGGCAAATGGCCGTCATATTCTGTTGGGCGAAGATTCACACCGCAATGTAGAGCGTGGTACAGACTTTTCGAATACCACTCGTTTGGTTTATTCTCCGATAAAGGAACTGAGCTTTACGGGCGATTTCACATACCGTTTGTATCAGACACGCAATACAAGCCGTTCCAATCCGATGTATTACCGTGAATATCCCGATGGCGAACTGCTTTCGTATGCTACCGGTGCCGGTGCCAACCGTTTGGATGAATCGGTGAATACGAGCAATTATTATTCGACGAACATCTTCGGTAATTATACCGATACGTTTAACGATGCGCATCATTTGACCGTAGTAGCCGGTATGAACTACGAAGCATGGAAGAGCAAAAACATTTCGGCATACGGTGAAAACCTGGTATCTGCCGACCTGGACGATTTGGACTTGGTAGGTCAGAATGCCGAGGGTGCTACCATTACCGGTGTAGGCGGCGGACAGAACGAGTACGCTTTGTTAGGTATCTTCGGCCGTATCAACTACGATTACAAGAGCCGTTACCTGTTCGAAGTGAGCGGGCGTTACGACGGTACTTCCCGTTTTGCGAAAGGCAACCGCTGGGGATTCTTTCCTTCGGCTTCTGTAGGATGGCGCATTTCGGAAGAGCCTTTCTTCCTGCCTGCACGCCGTTTGGTTGACAACTTGAAAATCAGGGCTTCTTTCGGTAGCCTGGGCAATCAGAATGTGTCTTCTTATTACACCTTCGCGCGTCTGGTATCTATCGCTAATTTGAATTATACGTTTGGTGAAGGAAGCGTATTGCCCAAATATTCTACGTTGGGTGCTC
Organism: Bacteroides sp. An19; assembly: GCF_002160215.1. Taxonomy (NCBI): domain Bacteria; kingdom Pseudomonadati; phylum Bacteroidota; class Bacteroidia; order Bacteroidales; family Bacteroidaceae; genus Bacteroides; species Bacteroides sp. An19. The sequence goes on from NZ_NFKD01000003.1 coordinate 88,798, forward strand.
CGATTGCTTCGGACATGACATGGGAAACCGCCCAGCAATGGGACTTCGGTTTCGACTTGACGATGCTGGGCAACCGCTTGAACTTGACGGTAGACGGTTATATACGTGATACCCGCGATATGTTGACCGACGGTGTGGAACTGCCTTCTGTCTATGGAGCGAGTATGCCGGAGATGAATGCTGCCGACTTGCGTACGAAAGGATACGAAATCACCTTGAACTGGCATGACCAGTTGACGCTGGGAGGCAAACCGTTTGAGTACAGCATCGGGGTTAACCTGAGCGACTACAAGAGCATTGTTACGAAATATGATAATCAGGACAAGACTTTTGCCCGAGACTTTTATGAAGGTATGGAAATCGGTGAAATCTGGGGATTCGTGACCGACGGGCTTTTCCAAACCGATGAAGAAGCACAGGCATACGCCGACCAAGTAGACTTGACTTATGTATTGAATGGACAAACCGGAGGCTGGCAGGCAGGCGACGTGAAGTTTGTCGATTTGAATGGTGACAATAAGGTAAATATCGGAAGCAATAATGTGAATGCTCCGGGCGACCGTAAGATACTCGGTAATTCGTTGCCTTCGCTTTCTTACGGTATTACGGCAAGCGTGCGTTGGAACGGCATTGATGTATCGGCGTTCTTCCAGGGAACGGGCAATCATTATTGGTATCCCGACGGAGAATCCATGCCTTTCTGGGGAGCTTACTCTTATCCGTACCTGTCTTTCTTGCAGAAAGATTTCTTGAAAGACGTATGGTCAACAGATAATACAGATGCTTATTTCCCGCGTGCAATGGCTTATTCGGCATCAAGCGGTGTGCTGAGCAATGTAAACGACCGTTATTTACAGAATATACGTTACATGCGTTTCAAGAATCTGACCGTAGGTTATACCTTGCCGCAACAGTGGACGCAGAAAGCCGGCATTGAGTCGGTACGCGTATATTTTACGGGTGAAAACCTCTGCTATTGGTCTCCGTTGAAGAAACATTCGAAGTATGTCGACCCTGAAGGAGCTATCGACCGGAGCGGAGCTTACAACAATGCATTCTATCCGTGGCAGAAGTCATTCCTGTTCGGTATCGATGTCACTTTCTAACATGAATTTTTAAACAGAAGAGAAAAAACGATTATGAAAAATAGAAATATATTTATAGCCCTTGCATTGTTTGCCGGACTTTCCTCGTGTGACGACTGGATAGATAAAAGCCCTTTGAGTGATATAACGGAAGAAAATTATTTCAGGACAGAGACCGACCTGCAGCTTTTCAGCAACGGTTTTTATAACAGTATCCTGAATAAATCACCGTATGACGAGCAGAGCGATGTGTATGTACAGCAAGAACTTTCCGACGAGATGCTGGGCGGAGAAAACCGCATCGTTCCTGCCAGCGGAGGAGGATGGAGCTGGACGGCGTTGCGTAGTGTCAATACGCTGCTGGGCAATGTAGATAAATGTGAAGATGCGGAGGCGGCTGTGAAATATACGGCATTGGCGCGTTTCTTCCGTGCATACTTTTATTATGATAAGGTAAAGCGTTTCGGTGATGTGCCTTGGTATGACAAGGAATTGTTTTCGGATGACCCTGACCTGTATAAGGCACGTGATTCGCGTGAACTGGTGATGACCAATATGCTTGCCGACATCGACTATGCTATCGAGAACCTGCCCACCAAGGAAGAAGAGACCAGTAGTCCTTTCCGTGTAAACCGCTGGGCGGCACTGGCGTTGAAGTCCCGCTTCTGTCTGTACGAAGGTACATACCGGAAATATCATAACCTGACTTTGGAAGGTCATGATTATGCGTATTATCTGCAACAGGCGGCGGATGCGGCGGAAGAATTGATTAATAGCGGCGAATATCATTTGTATTCGACCGATAATCCGGAAGAAGACTATCTGATGCTTTTTGCCGAAGAAGATGCCAATCCCGATGAATACATCCTTGCCATCAAGTTCGATTACGGCATGAGCGTTTACCACAATGCGACGGCACATACGTTGGTGCCCACCCAAGGACGTCCGGGCCTGACCCGTAAGCTTGTCAATACGTATCTGATGAAAGACGGAACACGTTTTACCGACCGTGAAGGATGGGAAACCATGCCGTTTACCGAAGAAGTGAAAGACCGCGACCCGCGTCTGGCACAAAGCATCCGTACTCCGGGGTATCACCGTATCGGGCAGACAGACATCCTGGCTCCCGATTTGTCGGTTAGTGTAACAGGATACCAGCCGATAAAATATGTGCAAGACCCGACAGCTTCGGGCGGTCAGGTAGACCGTAACGACCGTTCTACCTGCGACCTTCCTGTATTCCGTCTGGCTGAAGTCATGCTGAATTTTGCTGAGGCTAAGGCAGAACTGGGAACATTGACGCAAGAAGACTTGGATAAGTCGGTGAATGAAATCCGTGACCGCGTAGGTATGCCGCATTTGGATATGGCTCAGGCTAATGCAAATCCCGATAGTTACCTGTCGTCTGCCGATTACGGCTATACCAATGTGACCGGAAGCAATCAAGGGGTTATCTTGGAAATCCGTCGCGAGCGTGCCATTGAGTTGACTCAGGAAGGTTTCCGTTTCGATGACTTGGTGCGCTGGAAAGCGGGTGCCTGCATCAACCAGTCTATTATGGGCATGTATTTCCCCGGTGCAGGCGAATACGACTTGAGCGGCGACGGTCAGATTGACGTGGTTTTGTATGATGAAGGCGATACCGAACCCGAAGTGCCCGATGCGCAGGTATATCAGATCGGGTCGGACATTATTCTGTCGGAAGGCGATCATGGGTATGTCGATTATCATCACGATATTGTACGCACGGCTTTCAATGAAGAGCGTGATTACCTGTATCCGATACCTATCAACGAACGGTCGCTGAATCCGAATCTGACTCAGAACCCGGGTTGGAACGACGGATTGTCTTTCTGATTCATGTCAATCGGGAGTTAAGGAGTTAAGAAGTTAAGAAGGAGTTAAGGAGTTAAGTCAATAGCTTTGTTGGTGGAAACATCAGTAAAAGTATTGGCTTAACTCCTTAACTCCTTCTAACTCCTTCTAACTCCTTCTAACTCCTTCTAACTCCTTCTAACTCCTTCTAACTCCTTAACTCCTTCTAACTCCTTAACTCCTTCTAACTCCTTAACTCCTTCTAACTCCTTAACTCCTTCTAACTCCTTAACTCCCCCTAATTCCCTCTGACTTTTTCAAATCCGCAATAGGTTTTTCCGAAGCTTTTCCTTACTTTTGCAGACGCTAAAATGATAGGAATATGCATACAAGAGAAGAAAAGATAGAAGCCTTCGGGCGGTTGCTCGATGTGCTTGACGAGTTGCGGGTAAAGTGCCCGTGGGACCGGAAACAGACCAACGAGAGTTTACGTCCCAACACGATAGAAGAAGTGTATGAGTTGTGCGACGCTCTGATGAAGGACGACAAGAAAAACATTTGCAAGGAATTGGGCGACGTGTTGCTTCACGTGGTGTTCTATGCCAAGATAGGAAGCGAGACGGGCGATTTCGACATCAAGGACGTGTGCGACCGCCTGTGCGACAAGCTGATATTCCGCCATCCACACGTATTCGGCGAAGTGAAGGCGGACACGGCAGAGCAGGTTTCCGAGAACTGGGAGCAAATCAAGTTGAAGGAAAAAGACGGGAACAAGTCTGTGTTGAGCGGAGTGCCCGAGGCATTGCCCTCACTGATAAAAGCATACCGCATTCAGGACAAGGCGCGTAACGTGGGATTTGATTGGGAAGACCGTACGCAGGTATGGGACAAGGTGAAGGAAGAAATCAGCGAGTTCGAATCGGAAGTAGCCACAATGGATAAGGAGAAGGCGGAAGCCGAGTTCGGCGACGTGATGTTCAGCCTTATCAATGCCGCACGTCTGTATAAAATCAATCCCGATAATGCTTTGGAGCGGACAAATCAGAAGTTTATCCGCCGGTTCAACTATTTGGAAGAACATACGCTGAAAGCCGGACGGAAACTGACGGATATGTCATTGGAAGAGATGGACGCTATTTGGGAAGAGGCGAAAAGGCAAGGGCTTTAGGTGATGTTTAAGAAGCTGTTTTGAATTTATCACCCAAAGCACACACGAAAACGGATACATCAAGCCAAGAAAAACTTTTTGGAGAAATTCAAAACAGCTTCTTAAAAGACTCTGTGTTCTGTGGTGAGAAAATGCACAATTTCATACCGCGCAAAGTATAATTGGCAAGATGCGGACATTTGTACAAATTCATACCGCTCATAGTATAAAATAAAAAACGATTATCAAAAAGTAATCTGAATTCCGCAACCATCTCATGTAGGAAGGTATGAAAAGCCTTGCGGCATTTGTTACTTTTTCTTTGCGGAGTATGGCAGTTCGGTAAGGTTTTTATATCTTTGCGAGGATATATCACCTGTTAAGTATGAAAGAAGAAAACCAAACGCTCAGTGTAGAGGGTGCCCGTGTGCACAACTTGAAGAATATAGATGTAGATATACCCCGCGACAGCCTGACGGTCATTACAGGTCTGAGTGGGAGCGGGAAGTCATCGTTGGCTTTTGACACTATCTTTGCCGAGGGACAACGTCGTTACATCGAAACCTTTTCGGCATATGCCCGCAATTTCCTGGGAGGAATGGAGCGGCCCGATGTGGATAAGATTACGGGGTTGAGTCCGGTGATCTCCATTGAGCAGAAAACCACGAATAAGAATCCTCGTTCTACCGTAGGTACCACTACCGAGATTTACGACTACTTGCGTTTGCTCTTTGCGCGTGCCGGAGTAGCCTATTCGTATTTGTCGGGCGAAAAGATGGTGAAGTATACCGAAGAACAGATTCTCGACCTTATCCGGCGCGACTATAAAGGAAAACGGATTTATATCCTGGCACCGTTGGTGCGTACTCGGAAGGGGCATTATAAAGAACTTTTCGAACAGGTGCGGAAGAAAGGCTACCTGTATGTGCGGGTCGACGGAGAGGTGAAGGAAATCGTGCATGGCATGAAGCTGGACCGTTATAAGAACCATGATATCGAGGTGGTTATCGATAAGACCGTGGTGACGGATAAAGAGGAAAAACGCTTGAAACAGAGCGTGGCTACGGCGATGCAGCAGGGTGACGGGCTGCTGATGATACTCGATGCGCAGACCGAAAACGTACGCCATTACAGCAAGCGGCTGATGTGTCCCGTCACGGGACTTTCGTACAAGGAGCCGGCTCCTCATAATTTCTCTTTCAATTCGCCTCAGGGTGCGTGCCCGCGTTGCAAGGGATTGGGTTACGTCAATCTGATAGATGTGGACAAAGTGATTCCAAACCGTTCCCTCTCGGTCTACGAAGGGGCGATTGCTCCCCTGGGAAAGTATAAGAACGGCATGATATTCTGGCAAATCGATGCCTTGCTCGAACGGTATGATGCAAATCTGAAGACGCCGGTCAACCAGTTGCCCGAGGATGCCATTAACGAGATATTGTACGGATGCGACGAACGTCTGAAGATAAAAGATTCCCTGATACATGCTTCGTCCGATTATTTTGTGACGTACGAGGGAATTGTCAAATATATCCAGCTGATGCAGGACCGTGATGCTTCGGCTACCGCACAGAAATGGGCGGACCAGTTTGCCAAGACCGATGTATGTCCCGAATGCAAGGGGGCGCGGCTGAATAAGGAGGCGTTGCATTTCCGCATTCACGATAAGAATATCTATCAATTGGCAACGATGGACATCAGCGAGCTGTATGCATGGCTGCAGCATGTGGAGCCTTTTCTGGAAGAGAAGCAGCGCCTGATTGCAGCGGAAATCTTGAAAGAAATCCGTACCCGCCTGAAGTTCCTGCTGGATGTGGGGTTGGATTACCTGTCGCTCAACCGTTCTTCGGTCAGCCTTTCGGGAGGCGAGAGCCAGCGCATCCGCCTTGCCACGCAGATAGGGTCGCAACTGGTAAACGTGTTGTATATTCTTGACGAGCCGAGCATCGGGCTTCACCAGCGCGACAATATCCGCCTGATAAATTCGTTGAAGGAATTGCGCGACTTGGGAAATACCGTCATTGTGGTGGAGCACGACAAGGACATGATGCTTGCGGCTGATTATGTTGTCGATATGGGACCAAAAGCCGGACGGCTGGGTGGGGAAGTGGTCTTCGCCGGAACCCCAGCTGAGATGCTGAAGACCAGTACGTTGACCTCGCAATACCTTAACGGGCAAATGAGAATCGAAGTGCCTGCCAAGCGTCGGGAAGGAAACGGGAAATCGCTTTGGATTCGGGGAGCGAGGGGAAACAACCTGAAGCATGTCGATGTGGAATTTCCGTTGGGCAAGCTGATTTGCGTGACCGGGGTTTCCGGAAGCGGCAAGTCTACGTTGATTAATGATACCTTGCAGCCCATTCTCTCGCAACATTTCTACCGCTCGTTGCAAGACCCGTTGCCTTACGATGCCGTCGAAGGGCTGGAATACATTGATAAGGTGGTTAATGTCGACCAGTCGCCGTTGGGGCGTACGCCGCGTTCCAATCCGGCTACCTATACGGGCGTGTTCAGCGATATCCGGAATCTCTTTGTAAGTCTTCCCGAAGCGAAGATGCGCGGATACAAGCCCGGACGCTTTTCGTTCAATGTGTCAGGAGGCAGGTGCGAGGCATGCGGAGGAAACGGTTACAAGACCATTGAGATGAATTTCTTGCCCGATGTGCTGGTGCCTTGTGAGGTGTGCCACGGCAAGCGGTACAACCGCGAGACTCTGGAGGTGCGTTTCAAAGGAAAGTCGATTGCCGATGTGCTGGATATGACCATCAACCGTGCGGTAGAGTTTTTCGAAAACGTGCCACAGATTCTGAATAAGATTAAGGTGTTGCAGGAAGTAGGGTTGGGCTATATCAAGCTGGGACAGCCCTCCACCACCTTGTCGGGAGGCGAGAGCCAGCGTGTGAAGCTCGCCACCGAACTTTCGAAACGCGATACAGGCAAGACCGTGTATATTCTGGACGAGCCGACCACAGGCTTGCACTTCGAAGACATCCGGGTACTGATGAACGTGCTGAACCGTCTGGTGGACAAGGGCAATACGGTGATTGTCATTGAGCATAACCTGGACGTCATTAAAATGGCGGATTATATCATTGATATGGGACCCGAAGGCGGAAGGGGAGGAGGCGAGGTGCTTTCTACCGGCACGCCCGAAGAAGTGGCACTGAGTCCGAAAGGTTATACGCCTAAGTTTTTGAAGGAAGAACTGAAGGTAAATGAAGAATTAAGAATGAAGAATTAAGAATGATACCATGTGCGGTATGAAATTGTGCATATTTTCACCACAGAGGCACACAGATTCTATTTTAATGTGCCAATGAATAATAGGGCAATGTGCTAATTTATTTTCACATTAGCATATTGTTTATTGACCTATTCTTCTGTGTTCCTTTATGGTACTTTGTGTCTTCTGTGGTGAGATTCAAACGAAATTGCTTATGAAAATCAACAAGACCAATGTGGCACGCTTGCTGGATAAGGCAAAAGTGCCTTACGAACTGATTCCTTACGAAGTGGACGAGAACGACTTGAGTGCCGTGCATGTGGCGGCATCGTTGGGAGAAGACATCGAATGTGTATTCAAGACCTTGGTGTTGCACGGCGATAAGAGCGGGTATTTTGTCTGTGTGATTCCCGGCGAGCATGAAGTCGACTTAAAATTAGCGGCAAAGGTTTCGGGTAATAAGAAGTGTGATTTGATACCTGTAAAGGAATTGCTTCCGCTTACGGGTTACATACGCGGTGGATGTTCGCCTATCGGGATGAAAAAGCATTTCCCGACGTATATTCATAAGACCTGCCTGGATTTTCCTTTTATTTATGTAAGTGCAGGTGTACGGGGGCTGCAAATCAAGCTTGCTCCTGATGACCTGATACGTGAGGCGCGGGCGGAAGTGGCTGCATTGTTTTGAATGCACATTGCGTAGCCTTGCGGATGTTTTCCCGTGCAATATCCGGTTGTATGGCTTGCTCAGGAGACAACGTGTCGGGTGAGATTTGGATGAGTTGGCAGAACCCCATCTTTTCCAATAAGTCGCGGTCTTCTGTCTTTCCTGCCAGCAGAAGGGTAGGGATGCCGGCTTTTGTCGCTCTTTTCAGTACTCCTGCAGGAACCTTTCCCTCGCAAGTCTGGCGGTCTGCCTTGCCTTCTCCGGTGATGACGAGGTCGGCATCTTTGATTTGTTCATCGAATCCTACGGTGTCCAACAGTAATTCGATACCCGATTGAAGCCGGCTTTTCATCAATACGTGGAAGGCTCCGCCAAGCCCTCCGGCAGCTCCCGCTCCCTTTACCTTATTTATATAGATGTGAAAATCCTGTTCGATGAGACGGGCGAGATGTTGCATCCCTTTGTCCAGCAGATGTATTTGTTCGTCGGTAGCTCCTTTTTGCCGGGCAAAGACATAGGCGGCTCCTTGTGGCCCGTAGAAAGGATTCTGTACATCGCAAGCTACGGTAAAACTTGTTTCCTTCAGAGCCGGGTGCAGGAGATCGAGGTCAATACGTGCGATGTGTTGCATGATTTTCCCTCCTTGTCCCAATTCGTTTCCTTCTTTATCGTAGAGCCGTGCACCGAGTGCCTGCATCATGCCCATGCCTGCATCGTTGGTGGCACTTCCTCCGATACCGATAATGAACCGTCGGAATCCCTTTTCCAAAGCCTCCTTTATCAGTTCTCCCGTACCGTATGTGCTGGTCTCCATCGGATTCCGTTCGGCGGGAGAGAGTGTGGTCAGGCCGTTTATTTCCGCCATTTCGATAACAGCGGTTTGTTGATTGCCCAGTATGCCGTAGCGTGTTGTACGCATTCGCATGAGTGGGTCGTGGGCGCGGGTATAAATGATTTGTCCTTGCATGGCATTTATCAGTGTGTCGAGCATACCTTCTCCTCCGTCAGCAATAGGGATGGCTACGGTTTGGCATTGAGGGTGGAGGCGATGTATTTCTTCTGCTACACATTGCTCCACTTCTTCTGATGTGAGACATCCTTTGAACGAATCGATAGCTAAAACAATCTTTTTCATAACGTATGGTGCTTATTCCTTTGCAAAAATAAGTAATTTTCATACCTTTGTCGGTGGAATAATGTTTTTTTATTAATCTAAAATAGTTTTATGTATGTTTGAAGGACAACCTAAAGGTCTTTATGCGCTGGCGCTCGCCAATACGGGCGAACGTTTCGGCTATTACACCATGCTGGCTATCTTCGTTTTGTTCTTGATGGACAATTTCGGCATGTCGCCGAGTACAGCCGGCAACATTTATGCCATGTTTTTGGCTTTAGTTTATTTTTTGCCGTTTATAGGAGGTATTCTTGCCGATAAGTTCGGTTATGGGCGTATGGTGACGGTGGGCGTCATTGCGATGTTTGCCGGTTACGTATTACTTGCCCTGCCGATGGGAAGCAGCACATTGGGGCTGGTGGCGATGTTTGCCGCACTGGTCGTAATCAGTTGCGGTACGGGACTTTTCAAAGGCAACCTGCAGGTGATGGTAGGCAACCTCTACGATGATCCCCAGTATGCCAAGCGGCGCGACTCGGCGTTCAGCATTTTCTATATGGCGATTAATATCGGTGCGCTTTTTGCTCCGACAGCAGCGGTCGAGATTATGAAGTATGCGCAGAACAGCCTGGGTGTAAGTGCGAACGATTCCTATCACTTTGCGTTCGGCGTGGCTTGTGTTTCGCTGATTGTTTCCATGGCTATCTATTACGGGTTCCGTAGCACGTTCCGCCACGTGGAAGGGGGAAGTGTGAAAGAAGCAGGCAAGGGGGCTGCTGCGGCAGAAAAGCACGAGGAGCTTTCGCCGCGTGAGACGAAAGAGCGCATCGTGGCACTGTGTCTGGTATTTGCCGTGGTGATTTTCTTCTGGATGGCATTCCATCAGAACGGTTTGACATTGACTTATTTTGCCAAGCAGTTTACCGCACGCAGCTCGGAAGGATTGGAAAGCATGATGTTCAGCGTATGGAACCTGGTGGCGGTGATATTCATCGTTTATGCCCTGTTCTCGTTTTTCCAGTCGAAAACAGGCAAAGGCAAGCTTGTTTCGTGTGTGGTCATCTTTCTGGCAATGTGCTTCTTGGGTTATCAGTACGTCGCACTTCCTGCAAGCACTCCGGTGGATGCGCCTATCTTCCAGCAGTTCAATCCGTTCTTTGTCGTAGCACTTACGCCTGTATCTATGGCGATATTCGGTTCGTTGGCAGCACGTGGCAAAGAGCCTTCGGCTCCGCGTAAAATCGGTTTGGGTATGTTGGTGGCTGCTTGCGGTTATGTGCTGATGTTGGCTGCTTCGGTCGGTTTGCTTTGTCCTACCGAGCAGGCTCAGGCTATTGAGGCGGGAACCGCTTCGTTTGTATCGCCCAACTGGCTGGTATCGACTTACCTGGTATTGACGTTTGCCGAGTTGCTTCTTTCTCCGATGGGTATTTCGTTCGTGTCGAAAGTGGCTCCTCCTAAGTATAAGGGTATGATGATGGGAGGTTGGTTCGTGGCTACGGCTATCGGTAATTACCTCACTTCGGTGGCTTCTTGGTTATGGGGAGATATGCCGCTTTATGTGGTATGGGGTACGTTGATGGTACTCTGTCTCTTGGCTGCCTTGTTCATCTTCTCGGTGATGAAGCGGTTGGAGAAAGTAGCATAGGAAAAATAAAGCTTCTAAGAAGCTGTTTTGAATTTATCGTGCGATGATTTGGGATGAGTTTTTGAGGCATTTTTGCTTCTGTGATGAGGAAGATAGCGGGCTATCTGACGAAGAACAGGAGCGAAAAGGACCAAAAAATCGCCCAAAGCACACACGAAAACGGATACATCAAGCCAAGAAAAACTTTTTGGAGAAATTCAAAAACAGCTTCTAAGTTTTTAGGCTATTTTTTGATTGACTAGGTTCTAGGTTTTAGGTATTGGATGCCATTTGTAAAACTATTCAGAACCTAGTCATTTAGTATCTGGCTGATGCAAAGGTACGCATCTGAAATTAGCCAATCCGGCGAGTTGAAAAACACACTAGTACTGTGTTTGCTGATGCAGTATATATCCGTAGGCTGATGCAGTTATATTCAATCGCCGATGCAGTTATATTCAACTGCCGATGCAGTTATATTCAACTGCCGATGCAGTATATATTCATTTTTCCGGGGTATGTATTGTATTGGCTGTTTACGTAAAAATCAATTGTCCATATTGCTTTTGGCAATTGAAATGAATTCTTTTATCATAGGGTTTTCTTTGAACGAGGCTGGGGCTTCGTTGATGATGTCTTGCATTACTGGAGTCAATACGGGATAAGGCATGCCGTAACACAGAATGATGAATATTTCCGGTCCCAATACGTTGTCGTAGTTAGTCTGTATGAATGTCTTGGCAAGGCTGTCTATTTGTGTGGCCACCTGGTTGCGTTGCTTCTCTATTTCACGGTGTACTTCTGCAGGGTCTTTTCCATCCAATATCATGCGTGCTTCCAGATGCTCCACTTCATCGGCACGGTCGCTTAGCGAATTACGTTTCAGGATAAATTCGTTGAAGCTGTCGTTTAAGGGAGTTCCTTTCAGTGTAAAGCCGGCATTGTTGATATTGATGTCGATGTTTCCTTTTTCAATGACTACCGGCATGATGCACTTGTCATCCATAAAGAGGGAAGCTACGACCGTAGAGTCGACCTTGCCTTCCATTTTGAAAAGGCCATGTATCACTTCTGCCGAATCGATGCTGACCAGCTTGTCACCTGAAGGGACTTTGATAAAAAGCATTTTACCGTCAAGACTCGAAACAGAAGATACACCTTCTATTTTGTATTTTTTACCGCACGAGGTGCAGAGTATTGTACAACATAGTAGAAACAAATACCATTTATGCATAGATATAAGCCTTATAAGATTTGTGTGGCAAATGTATAACGTTTACTATTTTCATGGAAATAAATTATCAAAAATTAAACTTAATAGAGGATTATTACTGAATGTAGATGCAGGAAACGCTTTTTTCGCTATCTTTGTTCGCTGATTAGAAAAAAGAAAGAAATAATAAACAGTTAAATTGATAACAACGACATGAGAAAACTGAAACTTTTGGCATTCGCACTGATTTGTGCGGTATTTGCGCCGGCGAAAGCCGATGAAGGAATGTGGCTCCTCCAGCTGATGCAGGAGCAGAACCTTGCCGACCGTATGAAGGCACAAGGTTTGAAGATAGGCGTGGATGATATTTATAGTCCGAATCATGTGGCATTGAAAGATGCCGTAGGTATTTTCGGGCGCGGATGTACGGGTGAAATCATTTCGCCCGAAGGCTTGATTCTTACAAATCATCATTGTGGATACGATGCTATCCAGCAGCATAGCTCGGTGGAGCATGATTACCTGACTGATGGGTTTTGGGCGAAAAGCAGTGCTGAAGAACTTCCTACTCCGGGATTGACTTTCAAGTTTGTAGAGCGTATTGTTGATGTGACTGATAAGGTGAACCAGGACATCAAAGACGGGAAGGTGACAGAATTGAATTCGTTTGGTTCGGAATATTTAAAAAAACTGGCCGATGAAGAACTGAAGAAGAGTGACCTGAAAGGCAAACCCGGCATCACGGCACAGGCACTTCCTTTTTATCAAGGTAATAAATTTTACTTGTTCTTCATCAAGACTTATAGCGATGTGCGTATGGTGGCAGCTCCTCCTTCGTCTATCGGTAAGTTCGGGGGTGAAACGGATAACTGGATGTGGCCCCGCCATACGGGCGACTTCTCGATGTTCCGTATCTATGCCGACAAGAACGGGGATCCTGCGCCTTATAGTGCCGAAAATGTGCCTTTAAAGGTAAAGAAGCATCTTGCCATCTCGTTGAGAGGATTGCAGGAAGGCGACTATGCCATGATTATGGGATTTCCCGGAAGCACCAGCCGCTATCTGACCCAAAGCGAGGTGAAGCTCCGTATGGACGGAACCAATACACCGCGCATTCAGGTGCGCGAGGCACGTCAGGAAGTGTTGCGCAAGGAAATGGCAGCAAGTGATAAGGTACGTATCCAGTATGCCAGCAAGTTTGCTTCTTCCAGCAACTATTGGAAAAATTCGATTGGAATGAATAAGGCTATCGTCGACAACCGTGTGTTGGAAACCAAGGCAGAGCAGGAAGCCAACTTCGCTAAGTTTGCCAAGGAAAAGAACAATGCCGATTATGCTTCGGTAGTAGGAAAAATCGATGAGTATGTGACTCGGGTGACTCCGCTTGCCAAACAGCTGACTTATTTCACCGAAACTTTCCGTTCTGGTATCGAGTTTGGCGCTACTTACCTGATTTTCGATAACCTGAAAACTGCACTCGAAAAGAATAAGAAGAAAGACATTGAGAAAGCGCTCGAACAACTGAAAGAAGGATATGCCAACGTGCACAATAAGGATTATGACCACGAGGTAGACCGCAAGGTGGCTAAGGTTCTGATTCCGCTTTATGCAAAGAGCGTTCCGGCAGATGCGCTTCCCGCTTTCTATGAAACGATTAAGACGAAATATAACGGTGATTACAATGCTTATATTGACGCGTTGTATGATACCAGCATTTTCTCGAATCAGAAGAACTTTGATGCGTTCGTGGCTAATCCGACACTGGAAGCCATCAATACGGACTTGGCTGTCCAGTATTCGACCGCCAAGAACGAGATGATGAAAAAATTGTATGAAGCATACGACAAGGCTTGTGGTGATATCGACTTGTTGCACAAGACTTATGTGCGCGGCTTGTGCGAGATGTATGCTCCTACGCCGAAAGCTCCGGATGCCAACTTCACCATTCGTCTGACTTACGGTAATGTGAAATCGTATGACCCGAAGGATGGCGTACATTATAAATATTATACTACGTTGAAGGGTGTAATGGAGAAAGAAGACCCCAATAATCCGGAATTTGTTGTACCGGCGAAGCTGAAAGAACTTTACGCTACGAAGAATTACGGACGCTATGCTTTGCCCAACGGGGAGATGCCGACTTGTTTCCTGACTACAAACGACATTACGGGCGGTAACTCCGGTTCACCGGTGATGAACGGTAACGGTGAGTTGATTGGCGCTGCATTCGACGGCAACTGGGAGTCGCTTTCGGGTGATATCAATTTCGATAACAACCTTCAGCGTTGCATTGCCGTAGATATCCGCTATGTATTGTTTATCGTGGAAAAATTGGGCGGATGCAAGAACCTGATTGATGAAATGACGATTGTAGAATAAGTGATATATTTTAGATGAAACGCAGATTAACGCAGATTTCCGCGGATTGATAAAGAATTAAAATAATCTGCGTAAATTTGCGTTAATCTGCGTTTTTCAATGAATAAGCATTATGAGAAAATCCCTATTGATAACATTTTTTTCCGCTTGCTTTTTGGTTTCTCATGCCGATGAAGGCATGTGGATGCTGACCGACCTGAAGAAACAGAATGCGGCGGTGATGCAAGATTTGGGACTGGACATCAGCATTGATAAGGTGTATTGTCCTGAGGGCATCAGCCTGAAAGATGCGGTGGTTCACTTTGGCGGAGGCTGTACGGGCGAAGTAGTATCGGCGGAAGGGCTGGTGCTTACCAATCACCATTGCGGGTACAGTTATATCCAGCAACACAGTTCTGTAGAACACGATTACCTGACCGATGGATTTTGGGCGAAGACATACGCCGAAGAGCTTCCTTGCGAAGGGCTGACCGTGACTTTTATCGACCGCATCCTTGATGTGACCGATTATGTATTGGAACAATTAAAGAAAGACGAAGACCCCGAAGGGCTGAATTATCTTTCGCCTTCCTATCTGGAGAAAGTGGCGGTTCGGTTTGCCAAGAAAGAAAAGATAAAGACCGATGACTTTACGGTACTCGAACTGAAACCGTTTTATGGTGCCAATAAGTATTATCTGTTCGTCAAGACCGTTTATAAGGACATCCGTATGGTAGGTGCTCCTCCTTCGTCTATCGGAAAGTTTGGTGCTGATACCGATAATTGGATGTGGCCACGCCATTGCGGAGATTTTTCTATCTTCCGCATTTATGCCTCGAAAGACGGGAAGCCGGCTTTGTATTCTTCCGAGAATGTGCCTCTTAAGGTGAAGAAGCATCTGACTATCAATGCCGGCGGCATCAAGGAAGGTGACTTCACGTTTGTGATGGGATTTCCCGGACGCAATTGGCGTTACATGATTAGCGATGAGGTGGAAGAGCGTATGAGTACCACGAACTTTATGCGCGATACCGTGCGGGGCGTGCGGCTTCGGGTATTGGGCGAAGAAATGGCAAAGGATGCCAAAACCCGCATCCAGTATGCGGCTAAGTATGCTTCGTCTGCCAACTATTGGAAGAACGCCATTGGCATGAACGAAGGGCTGGTGCGCCTCAAAGTGCTCGACCGCAAGAAAGCAGAGCAAGAGCGTTTGCTGGCATACGGGCGTGAGACGGGAAACGATGCCTATCAGCAAGCCTACGATGCCATTAAGCAGATTGTAGCCAAACGTCATGATGCCGTTTATCACCAGCAAGCCATTTATGAGGCGTTGATGTTGGGGACGGAATTTTCGAAAGTGCCTGATACAGACGGTTTGTTGAAAGCTTTGGAGAATGGAAAGAAGAAAGAGATAGACGAAGCGGTATCTGCCTTGCGGACAGAGGGAGCGAAGTTCTTCAATAAGGATTACAGTCCCGAAGTGGACCGGAAAGTATCGAAGCAATTGATTGCCCTTTATGCACGGTTGGTTCCTGCGGCTCAGCATATCGGTATCTTTGAGGTGGTAAACGAGCGGTTCGGAGGGAATACCGATGCCTTTGTAGATGCTTGTTTTGATAGTTCAATCTTCAGCACTACCGAAGCATTGGAAGCATTCCTGGCGCATCCCTGTGCGGATAAGTTGAAGAATGACCTGATGGTGCAATATGCCCGTTCGGTAAAGGAAGGTTATCGGAAGACAGGCGAGGAGATGAAAGCCGAAACCAATGCCTATAACCGTGCGCACAAGACGTGGGTGGCAGGTATGCTGGCGTTGAAGCAAAAGGAAGGGAAAGCTATCTATCCGGATGCCAACTCTACGTTGCGCCTGACGTACGGCAAGATAGGCTCGTATGAACCTGCGGATGGAGAAGAGTATCTGTATTACACCACGCTGAAAGGGGTGATGGAAAAAGAAGATCCGGACAATCCTGAATTTATTGTGCCCGATAAGCTGAAGGAATTATATCGCACGAAAGATTTCGGTCCGTATGCCATGTCCGACGGACGTATGCCGGTTTGCTTTGTGACAGCTACCGATAATACTGGAGGCAATTCTGGTTCACCGGTGTTCAATGCTCAAGGCGAACTGATAGGTATCGGTTTCGACCGAAACTATGAAGGGCTGACGGGGGATATCGCTTATAACCCGCAGCTTCAGCGCGCCGCTTGTGTGGACATCCGCTACGTGTTGTTCATCATCGACAAGTATGCGGGCATCCAAAGGCTGATAGATGAAATGACGATTGTTCGTTGAGTATAATTTGAATGGCACATAGACAGTGTGAAAAAATGTCTGTGTGCCATTCTTGTTTTGTATAGGAAAGGTAGAACGTATGTTATTGTTTTTCTTTTTGCTCTTCCTGAGGAATGCGGAATGCCGTGTAGAGCTCTAGTATGGCAGCAATGGTAAGACACAATATCCATTCGTTACGGTGCCAAAGTATCATCATAACTCCGGCTAGTACCAGTAGAGCAGCTCCCAGCATCTGCTGGCGGCGCAGACGGCGGATGATAAGATTTGCCCCTTCGTATCTGTCTGTTACTTGTACATAGGCGAAAAGTATAGCTCCTACGAGGTATACGTAAGGTGCCCATACTGCTTGGGTAATTTGGATAATAGCGCCTCCTAATAGCAGGATGGCTCCGATAACGGATATTGTCGGATAGTATTTATTTGTCATTGTTTTTGTCCAAGTCTTCTTCGAAGATGTAAATATCTTCATTGGGTTTCTTCATCAGGTATTTCTCGCGTGCCACCTTTTCCAACATCTCAGGGTTTGAGGTTAATTCTTTCAGTTCCTCACTGCTTTTTTCATACTGATTACGGTAATGCTTGATTTCACGTTTCAGTTCGTATATCTCACGTTTGTGCTTTACACGCTGAATCAGGCTGTTTTCTTCATCCAGCACGCCGATAATCAAGAGGAATGCCAGGATGGTAATCAGATATTTGTGGCGGCGGATATAGTTCCACACAGCTTTCAGTTTACTCATATCGGATACTTTTTTGCTCAGATAACGGTACAAAGATAAAAAGATTTCGTGGCAAGTCCTTAAGAAAAACCGAGATTTTATGTACTTTTGTGCTATCGAATAAAATTATCGTATCATTAACAGCACCGGAAGTATGGAGAATTATATCGTATCGGCACGAAAATACCGTCCTTCGACCTTCGACACCGTTGTAGGTCAAAAGGCACTGACCACTACTTTGAAAAACGCGATAGCCAATCATAAACTGGCGCACGCCTATTTGTTCTGTGGACCGCGAGGAGTAGGGAAGACTACATGTGCCCGTATTTTTGCCAAAACCATCAATTGTCTTCATCCTACTTCCGAGGGCGAGGCATGTAATACATGCGAATCGTGTGTGGCTTTCAACGAGCAGCGTTCTTATAACATCCATGAACTGGATGCGGCATCAAACAACTCGGTGGAAGACATCCGCTCGCTTATCGAGCAGGTACGCATCCCGCCTCAGGTGGGCAAGTACAAGGTGTACATCATCGACGAGGTGCACATGCTTTCGCAAGCAGCATTCAACGCTTTCCTCAAAACGCTGGAAGAGCCTCCCCGGCATGCAATCTTTATTCTTGCTACGACCGAGAAGCACAAGATACTTCCTACTATCCTGAGCCGGTGCCAGATATACGATTTCAACCGTATCAGCGTGAACGATATGGTGGAGCATCTGGAGGGCGTGGCCTTGAAAGAGCATATAGAAGCGGAACCCGAGGCACTTACGGTTATTGCCCAAAAAGCGGACGGAGGAATGCGTGACGCATTGTCTATCTTCGACCAGGTGGCAAGCTTCACCAACGGACACATCACTTACCGGAGTGTCATCGAAAACCTGAATGTGCTGGATTACGAATATTATTTTAAACTGACAGATTTCATTCTGGAGAACAAAGTGCCCGATTGCCTTCTTACATTCAACGATGTATTGCAGAAAGGATTTGACGGCAACCATTTCATCACCGGACTGGCTTCGCATTTCCGCGACCTGCTGGTGAGTCATGACTCTGCTACTTTGCCTTTGCTGGAAGTCGGGGCTTCTATCCGTGAAAGATATTTGAAACAGGCTCAGAAATGTACGGCATCCTTCCTTTTCAAGGCGATGAAGCTTTGCAATGATTGTGACTTGAACTATCGGGTGAGCAAAAACAAGCGGTTGTTGATAGAACTGACCTTGATTCAGCTGGCACAACTGGGCGGACCGGATGAGGAAAGTGAGGGGCGTAGCCCTAAGCAGACCTTAAAACCCGTATTCAATCAATCCCAGCCGGTCCAATCGTCTCGTCCGGCAGCGCAAGTTCAGCCTTCAACAGTATCTGAGTCTGAGGCAATTTATCCCCAGACGGTTTCTTCCCAACCGGTTGCCGCACCTGTTGGTCCGGTTATGCACGCAAATCCGCTTCCCAAGCAAGAGGCGGGAAAAAAGATTCCGGTGGTAAAGGCTGGGAGTATGGGGATTTCTATCCGTCGTCCACATGTCGCACAAAAGCAAGATACGGTGAGATCGACTGATGTGTCGACCTCTTCTTCCGAAGACAAGGATTATGAAGATTACCTCATTACGGAAAGAGATCTGAATGTTTATTGGAACGAATTTGCTGTGAATCTTCCGAAAGAAGAGGCGGCAAATGCAGCACGCATGCGCAATATTCATCCACATTTGCTGGAAGACGGTGTGACGTTTGAAGTAGTTGTGGATAACGAAATGGTGCAGAAGTATATGACCAATCTGGGGGCAGGTATTGAGGCGCATTTGCGCAACAAACTTCATAATCGGAAAATTAAGATGAAAGTACGTGTGAGTGCTCCCAATGAAAATGTGCGTGCCTATAGTCATCTGGAACGCTTCCAAATGATGAGCAAGAAAAACCCCGACCTCCTGAAACTGAAAGAGGAACTGGGGCTGGAACTTGCCTGACAGGTAATGATTATACTTTAGTAAGTCAGTCGTATCACATATGTTCGTTTGAGGAGGCTTTGGACAATGTGTCTAAATATCGTGATTTCTCATCCGGTATTCCGCCAGTTCTTCGTACTTTGTGCCGGGGCGCCCATAATTGCAATACGGGTAGATGGAGATGCCCCCACGGGGTGTGAAGATGCCCGTTACCTCGATGTACTTCGGATCCATCAGGCGGATAAGGTCTTTCATGATGATGTTTACACAATCCTCATGGAAGTCTCCGTGATTTCGGAAGCTGAAGAGGTATAGTTTCAAGCTTTTGCTTTCCACCATTTTCATGTCGGGCAGATAGCTGATGCGTATTTCCGCAAAGTCGGGCTGCCCTGTAATGGGGCATAGACTGGTAAACTCCGGACAATTAAACCGTACCCAATAGTCGTTTTCGGGATGCTTGTTAGTAAACGCCTCCAACACTTCGGGGGCATAATCTTGCTTGTAAGCGGTGGTCTTTCCCAAGATAGTCAATTCGTCTTTTCTTTCCATGATTTTTTAATTTGCTAATGTGCTAATAAATAATGTGCTAATAAATAATGAGCTAATAAACAATGTGGCAATAAACAATGAAATAATACGCTAATTCATTAGCACATTAGCACATTAGCACATTATTACATTGGCACATTATTTATTATCACATTGTTTATTTTCCAAGTACTTTTCCAATCCTTCCCGGCGGAGTTTACAGGCGGGACAATGTCCGCATCCGTCTCCAGGTATTCCATTATAACACGTCAGGGTCTCGTGGCGTACCAGGTCGAGCACTCCCAGTTCGTCTGCCAAAGCCCAGGTCTCTGCCTTGTCTATCCACATCAGTGGGGTATGGATGACGAACTGCTCGTCCATGGCAAGGTTAAGCGTGACGTTGAGCGATTTGATAAATGAATCGCGGCAATCGGGATAACCGCTGAAGTCGGTTTGCGATACACCTGTCACCAGGTGGCTGATGCCCCGTTCGCGTGCATATACGGCGGCAATGCTCAAGAAAAACAGGTTGCGCCCCGGTACGAAAGTGTTCGGGTAGTTGCCTTCGGGCTTTTCTTCGTCCATCGGAATGGAAAGGTCGGTAAGCGAGTTTTTACCCAAATGCCCGATAAACGATACGTCCATCACATCGAAATGTACTTCTGCCTTACGGGCGATTTCGCGTGCCAAGTCCACTTCCTTTACATGTTTCTGCCCGTAAAGGAAAGTCAGTGCATATACTTCCTTGAAATGTTTTTTTGCCCAAAACAAGCAAGTGGTGGAGTCTTGTCCGCCACTGAATACGACTAATGCTTTGTTTTTATCCATTGTTTTTGTTATCTTAGGTACTAGGTGACTAGGTTCTAGTTTTTTAATACCAAATACTAAGACTATTTAAAACCTAGTACCTAGTTATCTAGTCACCTGGTCCCTGATTTATAGTTCGTTAATTTTAAGAATATTGTAAGATATGTTCTCGTCGTAGGTGTCCGTTCCGTCAATGTGCTTGATGTAACGTACGACACGGACAGTAACGGGGAGTACAATGATTTCGTACATCGTCTTCAGCGCTACTTGCACCAGCATCATTTTGCCCAGCTCGGGAAGCGGCATCAGTCCGCCGAATGCTAAGGGGAAGAAGATAAGCGAATCGGCACTTTCGCCATATACCGTAGAGAGGATGGCACGCGCCGAGAAATGTTTTCCTTGTGAAGACAGCTTCATACGGCTCATCACGTAGGCATTGATAAACGAGCCTGCCAGAAAAGCCAGCAAGCTTGCCGCGGCAATGCGGGGAGCCATGCCAAATACAAAATTGAATCCCGCTTCACCTTCCCAAAACGGGGCAGCGGGCAATGCTACGGCAAGCTGGCCCAAGGCAACGGTCATGAAATTCATAAGGAATCCCATCCAGATGATGAGACGAGCCTTACGGAAGCCCCACACTTCGGCTATGCAATCATTGATAATGTATGAGACGGGAAAAACAATCAGCCCGGCAGTAACCGCTATCGGTCCCAACTGCACGACTTTGGTTTCTAATAGATTTGCCGCTACGAGGCATACACAAAACACGATGCCCAAAACCATAAAAGGCACCGATACGAGATTTTCTTTTTTCATCGCTCCTGTTTTTTACGTGGTTGTCCTAGAATACACGGAAGATGTTTCGGCAAAGAAACATCCTCATCTTTTTATCGGGCGCAAAGTTACGGATAATTTGTCGGATTAGCAAGAAAACCCTATATTTGTACACTTTCTATAGGCAAGATTATGGCAAAGAACAATCTTTTGACGGAAGAACTGAACTATATCGGAGGAAGCAAGACCCCGACGCACCTGCACTTGTGTACGTATGGACCAGCCGGAGCGGAAAACCATGACGGTGACACCATAGAAGACATATTGCCTTATTTCAAGGCGGGCTCCATGCACTGGATTCAGATACATGGGCTGAAGGATACGGAAGAAATACAGAAGGTATGCCGGCATTTCGGCATTGGGTTCCTTACCGAGCAGGATATTCTCAATTCGCTTCATCTCACCAAGATTGAAGCACACGAAGACTATAATGTCGTAATCCTGAAACTGCTTTCCGCTACAGGTGAGGACGAATATCTTCCCCAACAGCTTTGCCTGGTGCAAGGCGAAGATTACCTGCTCACTTTTACGGAAAACGATACCGATTTTTTCGATGAAATCTATACGGCGATAGAAAATGACGTGTTGAAAATCCGTACCCGCTCGTCAGACTTTCTGCTGAGCGTGATTCTGAATAGTGTGATGACCAGTTTCATGTCCATCATTTCGGATATGGAAGACAAGCTGGAAGACTTGGAAGAGCGCTTGCTCACGCCCGGTGTGATGGACCCAACAATCGGCGACCTGCACGTGTTTCGGCGTAATTATCGCCTGATAAAGAAATGCATCTTCCCGCTGAAGGAACAAATCGCCAAACTTCTTCATCCTGAAGATACCCGGTTGCTGCATAAGGCGAGCCGCCCGTTCTTCAACGATGTAAACGACCACCTGCAATTTGTCCTGCAAACATTGGAAGGATGCCGTGACCTGCTCGGTGCGCTGGTCGATATGATTCTTTCCAGCAACGACCGGCACATGAACAACATCATGCGCCAGCTCACCGTGGTGTCTACCATCTTTATTCCGCTGACTTTTCTCGCCGGCATCTGGGGGATGAACTTCCGCGTCATGCCCGAACTGGACTGGAAATACGGATACCTCTATGCTTGGGGACTGATGTTGCTCATCGCCATCGGTGTATGCGTGTACTTTAAGCGGAAGAAATGGTATTAAAAGCCGGAGAGATTGCGATTTGCCTCAACGGCACTTTTTATATAAAAATGGGAACGAAAGAAAAATGAGAAAAAAAGAACTTTACGACCGGGTAATCGCTTATTTCGAGCAGGCGATGCCCGTGGCAGAAACCGAATTGCATTACGAAGACCCTTTCCAGTTGCTTGTAGCCGTTATCTTAAGCGCACAATGCACCGACAAGCGGGTCAATATGATTACTCCGGCATTGTTCCGTGATTTTCCTACGGCAGAAGCTATGGCTGCCACCACTTCCGATGTGGTTTACGAATATATCCGGAGCGTGAGCTATCCCAACAACAAGGCGAAGCATCTGGTAGGAATGGCACAGATGCTGGTGCGTGATTATGGAGGGCAGGTGCCCGATACGCTGGAAGAACTGGTGAAGCTTCCCGGAGTAGGACGGAAGACAGCGAATGTCATCCAAAGCGTGGTGTTCCATAAAGCCGCCATGGCAGTCGATACCCACGTGTTCCGTGTGAGCCACCGCATCGGGCTGGTGCCCGGCACCTGCACTACTCCGCTTGCTACCGAAAAGCATCTTACCCGTTATATTCCTGAAGCCTTGATACCCAAGGCACACCATTGGCTTATCCTGCACGGACGGTACGTGTGTACGGCACGCAATCCGAAATGCGACAAATGCGGATTGAACGGCATCTGCCAGGCATCGCTGAAAGCAAAGATTTGATTGAAATATTCACCACAGAAGCTTTTGGACATGGATTTGTGCATTTCCTGCATGTTACACACCTTCTACATTTGATGGCATATACAAGAGTAAGACGGTAAGGAACATTTATTTTTGCATACAGCTCGTATCTTTGTTTCAGCAGGCATACTTTTACGTTCTTGATATCAAAACCGTACGGTTTTGAATTGGAAACCGTACGTTCTCGATATGGAAACCGTACGGTTTTCATATGGAAACCATAAATGGAAGCCGTCTGAAACGATCATGTAATCCAAATGTGGAAACAACTGTTCCGGGGAGAAATCAGAAACTCACCACAGAGGGTACAGGGGAAAATCTATTTTTCTCAATTTACGAAGTACGATTCCATATCAAAATAGTAAATAGTAAATTGCCCAATCGTAAATTAAAAACCCCTGCGTCCTCTGTGGTGAACAAATCATACGTATTTCGTGTTCCGCATATCACCTGTTTCGGCAAATGCCAGATGCATCTGAAAGGCGTTACGGAGCGACATCGGGGTATGACAATGCCCTTCTGAAAGTTTCAGGTAATCCCAAAGCAGTTCTTTATAGTCGGGATGCGCGCAATTCTCGATGATGAGACGTGCCCGTTGAAGCGGTGATTTTCCTCTCAAGTCTGCTACTCCCTGTTCGGTCACAAGGATGCGTACATCGTGTTCGGTACTGTCTACGTGCGATACTTGAGGTACGATGGACGAGATAAGACCGCCTTTCGCCGTAGAAGGGGTGGTAAAGATAGACAGGTAGGCATTACGTGCAAAGTCGCCCGAGCCTCCGATGCCGTTCATCATCTTGCTTCCCGACACATGAGTGCTGTTTACATTGCCGAAGATGTCAGCTTCAAGTGCTGTATTGACCGCAATGATACCTAACCGGCGGATGACTTCAGGGTGGTTGGTGATTTCTTGCGGACGGAGCAGGACGCGGTCTTTCATTTCACCGATGTGTTCGTAAAGCAGGTCCAACTTATCGTCCGAGAGTGTAAGCGAGCTGCCTGCCACAAAACGGATGCGCTCTTCCAGCATCAGGTCGATAACGGAGTTCTGTATCACTTCGGTGTACATCGAAAAGGCAGGCAAGTGCGGGTCGCCACCCAAAGCGCCCAATACGGCATTGGCAATGTTTCCTACGCCCGATTGCAAGGGAAGAAATTCTTTGGGAATCGCTCCCTGACGATATTCCTTTACCAAAAAGTCTGCTACGTTTTGTCCGATTTGGCGTGTGGTTTCGTTCAGAGGAGTGAAGGCGGCTATCTGGTCACGTTCGTTTGTCAACACCACTCCAACCACTTTCTTGGGGTCTACTTTCACGCTGATGCTTCCGGTACGGTCGTTTACCTTATAGATAGGGATTTCACGGCGGTAAGGCGGATTGTCGAGCACAAAGATGTCGTGCATTCCCGTCAATTTGCCCGCATGAGCCTCGTTCAATTCGATAATGATTTTGTCTGCCACACATGTCAGGGTGGGCGAAATGCCTACCGAGGTGCTCAGAATGAGGTCGCCTTCAGGGGTAATGCCGGAAGCTTCGATGATAGCCACATCGATTTTCCCCAAGAATCCGTAGCGCACGTCTTGTCCGATTTGCGAAAGGTGAAGATCGAAATATTGCACCTCGCCGCTATTGATGGCATTCCGCATTTCCTTGTTCGACTGGAAAGGAGTGCGGAAAGCAACGGCATGTGCTTCGGTCAGGGCACTGTCCACCTGATTTCCTGTTGCCCCTCCGGTAATAAGTCCTATTTTAAACGGTTTTCCTTCATTGTGTAATGTTTCTGCATGCTTTGCCAATGCAGCGGGGACTGCTTTCGGTGTACCTACTGACGAGAATCCTCCGATGCCGACCGTCTGTCCGTCGATGATAAGCGCTGCAGCTTCTTCTGCTGATAAAATTGGATATTTCATGGATGCTGTTATTTATTAGTGCCACAAAAATAGATGTTTTCTGATTAAATAGCAAAAGTTTTGTTTATGTATATGACAAAATATTGAATAAGTTGCTTGTGTATGTAATATAATGATATTTTTATGCATTGTTCTCTGTGTAGGTGAATGTTGTCTTATAAACGTTTTTTTGTGGATAATTGAAAAAAAACTGCCGATTTCTTTTGTAGGTTCAAAGAAAGCCGTATCTTTGCATCGCTTTTCAGAAAAAGCCATAAGCCGAAATAACTCAGTTGGTAGAGTAACTCATTCGTAATGAGTAAGTCGCGGGTTCGAGTCCCGCTTTCGGCTCGAAGATTCACATTGTGGGTCTTTTTTTATGCCCGAACTTTTATAATTAAAAAGAGAATGTATAAGTTTTATTTTTACATAAAAAATTAGCATATGTACATGAATACCTGAACTTACCGATTCGGTAATTCAGGTATTTTTTTTATCTTAACGGCGACTAAACGAAAACGAGCAATATGGAACCACTTAAACACGAATGCGGAGTAGCGATGATACGGTTGCTTAAACCGTTGGAATATTATCAAGAGAAATACGGAACATGGATGTATGGGCTCAACAAGTTGTATCTGTTGATGGAAAAGCAGCACAACCGCGGGCAGGAAGGTGCCGGACTGGCGTGTGTAAAGCTTCAGGCAAATCCGGGAGAGGAATACATGTTCCGTGAAAGAGGGTTAGGGTCGGGAGCGATTACCGAAATATTCGGAACGGTGCACGGTTATTTCAAAGAGCTTACTCCCGAACAGATGGCAGATGCGGAATATGCCAAGCAATGCCTGCCTTTTGCCGGCGAGCTTTATATGGGGCATCTGCGTTACTCTACCACAGGCAAAAGTGGCATTTCGTATGTGCATCCCTTTTTGCGGCGCAATAATTGGCGGGCAAAGAACCTTGCCTTGTGCGGCAATTTCAACTTGACGAATGTCGATGAGATATTTGCCGACATTACAGCCGCGGGTCAGCATCCGCGCAAGTATGCCGATACGTATATCATGCTGGAACAGGTGGGGCACCGGCTCGACCGCGAAGTGGAACGCCTTTATAATGAATGTAAGGCGGAAGGGCTGGAAGGAATGGACATTACGCATACGATTGAAGACCGTATTGACATTACCAATGTGTTGAAGACTTCTACTCCGAAGTGGGATGGAGGATATGTGATATGCGGGCTGACGGGAAGCGGTGAAGCGTTTGCCGTGCGTGACCCGTGGGGCATCCGTCCGGGATTCTGGTATATGGATGATGAGATTATGGTACTTGCATCCGAGCGGCCGGTCATTCAGACGGTACTGAATGTGCCTGCAGACAGCATCAACGAACTTTTGCCCGGGCAGGCTATCTGGGTGAACAAGAAGGGGCAGATGCGTCTGGAGCAAATCAATGAGCCGAAGAAGAAGAAGGCTTGTTCGTTCGAACGCATTTACTTCAGCCGGGGAAGCGATATGGATATCTACCGCGAACGGAAACTCTTGGGGCAGAAACTGGTGGATCCGATTCTGAAAGTAATCGATTACGATGTGGTGCATACCGTATTTTCTTTTATTCCGAATACGGCGGAGGTGGCATTCTATGGCATGTTGGAAGGTTTCGACAATTACCTGAACCAGCTCAAGGTGCAGCGCATCGAGGCATTGGGGCATAAGCCCAGCCATACGGAACTGGAACAAATCCTGTCGCAACGCATCCGGAGCGAAAAGGTAGCTATCAAGGATATCAAGTTGCGTACATTTATCGCCGAAGGCAATACGCGGAACGATCTTGCCGCCCATGTATATGATGTAACGTATGGAAGTCTGGTCCCCTATGCCGATAACCTGGTGATAATCGACGATAGCATCGTGCGGGGAACTACGCTGAAGCAGAGCATTATTAGTATTCTCGACCGTTTGCATCCGAAAAAGATTGTCATTGTGTCATCTTCGCCCCAAGTGCGTTATCCCGACTATTACGGCATTGATATGGCAAGTATGGAGCAGTTCATTGCTTTCCGTGCCGCTATTGCCTTGTTGGAGGACAGGGGGATGCGTCGCGTTATCGAAGATGCATACCGTAAGTCGAAAGAGCAAGTGGGCTTGCCTAAAGAAGACATGGTGAATTATGTGAAAGAAATCTATGCACCATTTACCGATGAGGAAATCTCACGCAAGATGGTGGAACTTCTTACCCCTGTGGGTACACAGGCAAAAGTGGAAATCGTTTACCAGACGCTCGATGGCTTGCACGAGGCTTGTCCCGACCATGAAGGAGACTGGTACTTCAGCGGTGACTATCCTACTCCAGGGGGCGTGAAACTGGTCAACAAGGCATTTATTGATTACATTGAACAAATATACCAATTTTAACTTCTATATATAATAAGGTATGAGAAGATTTTTCTTGGCTTCGGTTGCAGCTTTGGCTCTTGCCGGAGGACATGCGCAAAATGTGCAGAAAGGCGATTACGGGTATCTGTATTGCCACATGAGCGGACGCGGGGAATGGACGGCATACGCCTTGAGCCGCGACGGACTGAACTATCACGACCTGTTGGACGGAGGTCCCGTGTATGATGTGCAGAAGCTTTCGCCTATTGAGGGAGGCGCGCGCGATGCTTTTATCTGCCGCACTTCGGACGGGAAAGGTTATCTGATGGTTACTACTGACATGTGTGTCGGAAAGAGCAAGCAATGGTTTAACTATGGCATCAACCTGCTCCGTAGCGATGATTTGATTCATTGGACTTCTACTACCTTCGACTTCCGCAAGGGACCGGATATTTTCTGCGATCCCGATTCACCGGATGTGTATAAGGATTATGCCGGCATCAAGCGGGTATGGGCACCTCAAATCTTTTGGGACCCTGCTTATGTATGGCCCGACGGAACCAAAGGAGGATACATGATTTATTATTCCTTGCTCAATCCTGCCGAGGATAAGTACGACCGGGTATTTTATTCGTACGCTGATGCTTCGTTCACCCGATTGACCAAGCCTCGTGTGCTGGTCGACTGGGGTTATGCTACCATTGATGCTGACATCAACTATGTGCCTGCCGGCGGGCTTTACCACATGCTTATCAAGAAAGAGGGAGGCACACCGGGCATCTTTGCCGCTACTTCTGACAAACTGACCGGACCTTATAAGATAAAGGATGAAAACGATTATGTGAAGTTCGAGGGCAACAAGAAGTGCGAAGGCTGCTCGGCATTCCAGCTGGTGGGCGATTCTACGTGGCGCGTAGCCTACATCGAGTATTCGTCCAATCCCAAGCGGTACCGCATTTGCCAGGCTGATGAATATCTTCAGAATTTCCATTCGCCCGTTACCCTTGAAGGTGTAGCCCATCCTCAGCATGGTTCGTTTATGCGGCTTACGAAAGAGGAATACGAACGCCTTCAGAAATGGTCGGATGAACAAATGAAAAAGTGATATGGAAGAGAAAAACAAATCGAAATTTGATGCAGGGTATGGTTTGGCAGTAGGGCTGATGCTGGGAGTGGCAATCGGTGTTTGCCTTGATAACATAGCCTTATGGATGCCCTTAGGCTTACTCGTTGGCATTACTATTGATTGCGGTTTGAAAGGAAAGAAAGATAATAAAAAGCAATGAGTGAACAAAAGGACAAAAATTATCTTTGGCTTGTATTTATAGCTTTAGGTATGGGTATTGCAATAATAGCGGATAATTTGCTGATAGGCCTTTGTTTAGTTGCTATAGGAATTTATCTTTATACTAAGAATAAGAAAAAACACAAAACAATAAAGACGAATTAGATTAGAATGAGAAACGTGACGTTAATCCTTGACGACGGGAGCCGGTTTCACGGCAAGTCGTTCGGTTATGAGAAGCCGGTAGCGGGTGAAGTGGTGTTTAATACGGCGATGACCGGATATCCGGAAAGCCTGACAGACCCTTCGTATGCAGGTCAGCTGATGACGTTGACTTATCCGCTGGTAGGAAACTACGGGGTGCCTCCGTTCACATTCGAGGCGAACGGTTTGCCTACTTTTATGGAGAGTGAAAAAATACATGCTGAGGCGATTATCGTGAGTGATTATAGCGAGCGGTATAGCCACTGGAATGCTGTGGAGAGCTTGGCAGACTGGTTGAAGCGTGAGCAGATTCCCGGTATCACAGGCATTGACACACGCGAACTTACGAAGGTGTTGCGTGAGCACGGTGTGATGATGGGAAAGATTGTGTTCGATGATGAACCGGACAACGTTCCCGAAGCGCAATACGCCGGAGTGAACTATGTGGATAAAGTATCGTGTAAAGACGTGATTCGCTATAACGAGGGTAACGGGCGCAAGAAGGTAGTGTTGGTGGATTGTGGGGTGAAGTCCAATATCATCCGTTGTCTGCTCAAGCGTGGTGTGGAGGTTATCCGTGTGCCTTGGGATTACGACTTTAACGGACTGGACTTTGACGGGCTTTTTATTTCCAACGGACCGGGCGACCCTGATACGTGCGATGCGGCTGTGCAGAACATCCGCAAAGCGATGCAGAACGAAAAACTTCCCATTTTCGGTATCTGTATGGGTAATCAGTTGCTTTCGAAGGCAGGAGGTGCAAAAATATATAAGTTAA
Source organism: Bacteroides sp. An19 (assembly GCF_002160215.1). NCBI lineage: Bacteria > Pseudomonadati > Bacteroidota > Bacteroidia > Bacteroidales > Bacteroidaceae > Bacteroides > Bacteroides sp. An19. Next base: position 118,600 of record NZ_NFKD01000003.1, read on the forward strand.
AGTACGGTCATCGGAGCCATAACCAGCCGGTACGTATGGTAGGGACGGAGCGTTGTTTCATCACTTCGCAGAATCACGGATATGCGGTGGACAATAATACCTTGGGAGCCGATTGGGAACCGCTTTTCATCAACATGAACGATGGCTCGAACGAAGGAATCCGCCACAAATGCAATCCTTGGTTCTCGGCTCAGTTTCATCCGGAAGCAGCCAGCGGGCCTACAGATACGGAATTCCTTTTCGATGAGTTCGTGAAACTGCTCTGAGATTTAGGATAAAACGCGGATTAACGCAGATTTCCGCGGATTATTTTAATAAAAAATTTAATCTGCGTGAATCTGCGCTAATCTGCGTTTCAAAAAAGGAATAAGAACTAACAACTAATTATAGAAATATCAATGAAAGATAACATAAAGAAAGTATTGTTGCTGGGTTCCGGCGCATTGAAGATCGGTGAAGCTGGCGAATTTGATTATTCCGGTTCGCAGGCACTGAAGGCTCTTAAGGAAGAAGGTATCGAAACGGTGCTTATCAATCCCAATATCGCTACGGTGCAGACTTCGGAAGGTGTGGCTGATAAAATTTATTTCCTTCCTGTCACTCCTTATTTTGTGGAGAAAGTCATCGATAAGGAACGTCCGGATGGGGTGTTGCTCTCGTTTGGCGGACAAACGGCATTGAATTGCGGTGTCGCTCTCTATCAGGGAGGTGTGTTCGAGAAATACGGTGTGCAGGTATTGGGTACTCCCGTACAGGCCATTATGGATACGGAAGACCGCGAACTCTTTGTGAAGAAGCTGGATGAAATCAACGTGAAGACCATCAAGAGCGAGGCTTGCGAGAATATTGAGCAGGCACGCCAGGCGGCACGCGACTTGGGCTATCCGGTTATTATCCGTGCAGCATACGCCTTGGGAGGTCTTGGTTCAGGCTTTTGCGATAACGAAGAAGAACTGAATGTGCTGGCGGAAAAAGCATTTTCCTTCTCTCCGCAGGTTTTGGTGGAAAAGAGCCTGAAAGGATGGAAAGAAGTGGAATACGAGGTAGTGCGTGACCGGTTCGACAATTGCATCACGGTCTGCAATATGGAAAACTTCGACCCGCTGGGCATTCATACGGGTGAAAGTATCGTCATTGCTCCGAGCCAGACGCTGACCAACAGTGAATACCATAAGCTGCGCGAGCTTGCCATCCGTATCATCCGTCACATCGGTATCGTGGGCGAATGTAATGTGCAATATGCTTTCGACCCTGAATCGGAAGACTATCGTGTGATTGAGGTAAATGCCCGTCTGAGCCGTTCCTCTGCACTGGCATCGAAGGCAACAGGGTATCCGCTGGCATTTGTAGCTGCCAAGTTGGGATTGGGCTATGGACTGTTCGACCTGAAGAACTCAGTGACCAAGACCACATCGGCATTTTTCGAACCTGCACTCGACTATGTGGTATGTAAGATTCCGCGCTGGGACTTGGGCAAGTTCCACGGTGTAGACCGTGAGTTAGGCTCTTCGATGAAGTCGGTAGGCGAGGTTATGGCTATCGGACGTACGTTTGAGGAAGCGATTCAGAAAGGCCTTCGTATGATAGGGCAGGGCATGCACGGTTTTGTAGAAAACAAAGAACTGGTCATTGCCGATATCGACAAGGCATTGCGCGAACCTACCGACAAGCGTATCTTTGTTATTTCGAAGGCGATGCGTGCCGGTTATACCGTTGACCAAATCCACGATCTGACCAAGATAGACAAATGGTTCCTTTACAAACTGGAGAACATTATGCAGACCTCCAAAGAACTGCACGAATGGGGGAACAATCATATACAGCTTTCCGAACTTCCGAAAGAATTGCTTTATAAAGCCAAACGTCAGGGATTTTCCGATTTTCAGGTGGCACGTGCCATCGGTTATCAAGGTGAGATGGAAGACGGCATTCTTGCCGTGCGTGCGTATCGTAAAGCCATCGGTGTACTTCCGGTCGTAAAACAGATTGATACCCTTGCCGCTGAATATCCTGCACAGACCAACTATCTGTATCTGACGTATAGCGGTGTGGCAAACGATGTGCATTACTTGGGCGACCACAAGAGTATTGTGGTGCTTGGTTCAGGAGCTTACCGTATCGGTTCATCGGTGGAATTTGACTGGTGCGGCGTGCAGGCATTGAATACCATCCGCGAGGAAGGTTATCGTTCGGTAATGATTAACTATAATCCCGAAACGGTTTCTACCGACTATGATATGTGCGATCGTCTCTATTTCGACGAACTGACATTTGAACGCGTAATGGATATTCTTGACTTGGAAAATCCGCATGGAGTCATTGTTTCGACTGGCGGTCAGATTCCAAACAATCTTGCCATGCGCCTCGATGCACAAAAAGTGAATATTCTGGGAACATCCGCCAAGAGTATCGACAATGCTGAAGACCGCGATAAGTTCTCGGCTATGCTCGACCGCATCGGTGTAGACCAGCCCGAATGGAGCGCATTGACTTCGATGGATGATATCAACGCCTTTATTCAGAAAGTCGGTTTCCCGGTATTGGTACGTCCGTCGTATGTACTTTCAGGAGCAGCTATGAATGTTTGTTCCAACCAAGACGAACTGGAACGTTTCTTGCAGCTTGCCGCCAATGTATCGAAAAAACATCCGGTAGTAGTGAGCCAGTTCATCGAACATGCCAAGGAAGTGGAAATGGACGCCGTGGCTCAGAACGGTGAGATTATCGTTTATGCAATTTCCGAACATATTGAGTTTGCCGGTGTGCATTCGGGAGATGCTACCATTCAGTTCCCTCCCCAAAAACTGTATGTAGAGACTGTGCGCCGTATCAAGCGCATTTCCCGTCAGATTGCCAAGGAACTGAACATTTCCGGACCGTTCAATATCCAATTCCTTGCCCGCGACAATGACATTAAGGTAATTGAGTGTAACCTCCGTGCTTCCCGTTCGTTCCCGTTCGTGAGCAAGGTGCTCAAGATAAACTTCATTGAACTTGCCACTAAGGTGATGCTCGGTCTTCCGGTAGAGAAACCCGAAAAGAACCTCTTCGAACTGGATTATGTAGGCATCAAGGCGAGCCAGTTCTCGTTTAACCGCTTGCAGAAAGCCGACCCTGTATTGGGCGTGGATATGGCATCTACGGGCGAAGTCGGTTGTTTGGGTGATGATACTTCATGCGCCATCCTGAAAGCGATGCTTTCGGTGGGATATCGTATCCCTGAAAAGAATATTCTGCTTTCTACGGGTAGCACCAAGCAGAAGGTGGATATGCTTCAGGCATCGCGTGCATTGAAAGCGAAAGGCTATAATCTCTATGCTACTGGCGGTACTTCGAAGTTCCTCACCGAGAACGGCATTGAGAATACCCGTGTGTACTGGCCCAGCGAAGAAGGACATCCGCAGGCACTTGAGATGCTTCACAAGAAAGAAATCGATATGGTGGTAAATATTCCGCGTGACTTGTCGGTAGGTGAACTTACCAATGGTTACAAGATTCGGCGTGCGGCTATTGACTTGAATATCCCGTTGATAACAAATGCCCGTCTGGCAAGTGCGTTTATCAATGCATTTTGCTCGATGAGCATTGATGACATTGCCATCAAGAGTTGGGACGAGTATAAATAAAGGTCGATTTTTCAGATAGAAAAAGAGGCTGTATCAAAATAAAAATTAGTTTTCATTTTGATACAGCCTCTTTCTTGTGTATAAGTGAAATCGTCTTTTATTCGGCAAGCACTTTCTGAAAAAGTTCAGGCTGGTCCAGGTTGACCAAATCGGGCTCTTTTTCTATTGCGGTGCGATAGGCTTCTTCGGTACCGTTCTGGATAGCCGCCATAATGCGGATGCCGTTAGCCTTGCAGAACGCCTTGAATTCCGGTGTGATTTGTTCGGGATTGATTTCTACGTACGATGGGCGGCATACCGTCATCCAATATTGCAGGCGGGCGATGTCATCCGCATTTACTTTGATTTTCATTTCCGGAGCAAGGCGGACAAACTCTTTCAGCATTCCTTCATCGGCGAACCAGAAGAAACTGTTCGTGGCGAATCCTTTCAGGCGGACCAGTCTTACGAGATCTTTTACGGGCGTGCCGCGTTTCACATCGAAGAATGCATTTGCTTTTCCGTAGAGTGAATCGAGCATTTCCGAGATGCGAGGGATACGTGTGCCGGCATATTCTTTTCCAAACCAACTTCCTGCGTCTAATTTGTCCACTTCGTCAGAATTCATATCGGCTAATGCGCCTTGCCCGTTGGTGGTGCGGTCGAGGGTCTCGTCGTGCAGGTTATACAGCACTCCGTCTTTGCTTTTCCGTACATCCAGCTCTATCCACGTGGCACCGTGTTCCAAAGCTGCGTATGCCGAAGCCACCGTGTTTTCGGGTGCCAAATGGTTGGCGCCCCGGTGTACCACTACCTCTATCGGGTCCTTGTATGTAACAGAAGGATGCTCTACCTGCCAGTTTACGTTCAGCGGATTGTTCTGCATCTTCCATATCAAGGGCAGGGACTCATTATCCAATATCCATATTTCTGCTCCTTCGGTTTGGTCTATGCAATAGATGAGCGGGCATTCCAAGGCTTCTCCTTTTTTGTTTCCTTTCTTGTAAACCGTCTGGTTATAGTGAAATGTCCCGGTCGTCTTCAGTTCCTTGTAGGCTTGGCGTGAGAGCATGTAGGCGGTTTCGTTTATGCCTAACAGGCGGTTTTCTTTATCTACGGGCTGGAGGAAGCATAATGTGTTTCCCGCTTCTTGCGATGCGGGAGCCATCAGGTAGCTTCCTTTTTGCCAATGCAGGTTCCGCAAGATGCGCCAGTCTATGCGCAACGTGTCGTTCTTTTCGCGGAATGACATTTCGTATTTGCGGGTCTGTCCGTGGAGTTTGAACACGAACAGTAATGTATCGGGCAGGGCGGTTTGCGCGCATATACTTCCGGTGCAGCATGCACCTATAATCAATAAGGAGAGAAGATATATCTTTTTCATGATGCAACTATATTCGTTTATAATCCTAATTCTGTTCCCCATTTGCCGGGTTTGTTTCCCATCTTCAATACCAGTTCGCCGCCAGCCACGAGGTCTTTATGGCGCAGGGCGGAGTAAGGGTAATCCTTCCCGTTCAAAGTAACCGACTGGATGTACCGGTTCTCGTCCGAGAGGCGTTCTGCTCGGATGGTAAAGTCTTTTCCGTCTTCCAGATGGAAGGTGGTTTTTTTCAGCATCGGGGCATGTATCAGATAATAGTCTTGTCCGGCATTGGGATAAAGTCCTGTCATGTGGAAGGCAAGCCACGAAGACATCGCTCCCGAATCATCGTTTCCGGGAAGTCCCATCGGAGAGTCGTTAAAGTGGGTGGTGATGATTTCGCGGATGCGATCATCGCTCCGCCAGGGTTTCCCTATCCAGTGATACAGGCAGGGGGTAAGGAACGAAGGCTCGTTGTTCACATTATAAAACCCTTTGTCGAAGAAGATGTCGAGGCGTTCTTCGAATTTCTCCTTCCCTCCGCATTGTGCGATAAGCCCCGGCACATCGTGAGGGATGCTGAGCGAGTATTCCCACGAGCTGGCTTCGTAGAAGAACATGTCCCACCACGGGGTGTACCACGGTCCTTCGAAGGTGACCGGTGTGTAGGTGTACGTAGGCTTCTGCACTTTCGAGTTACCGAAAGGTATCTGGTCGAGCCAGTTCCCCTCCTTGTCGCGCGGCATGATGAATCCTTTTGCCCCTTCGTGTTTGTAATCGCTTCGCCACAGGTTTTTCCAGTTCTCCGATTGTTTCAGATAGTGTCGGTAGAGGTCTTCTTTTCCCAGTCCTTTAGCTACCAATGCGATGGCATAATCACAATACGCATATTCTACGGTGCGGTTTCCTGCACGTGGAATGCCATACGGGATGTAGCCTAATTCCAGGTAGGGGACCAGTCCGCCCCGTCCTTCCGCTTCCTGGTTTCCTCCGGGAGGCACGGTAGCATCCTGCAACATCGCTTTCAGCGCCAGTTCATAGTCGATGCCTTTCAAGCCTTTCACAAAAGCGTCGGCGATGACGATTTCGGCATTCGAGCCTCCTTGCGTACGTCCGTTGGCGTTTCCGCTTCGTGCGTCGGGCATGTATCCATCCCGTTTATAGATGGTGATGAGCGAGCGCACGATGTCGGTTTCGCGTTGCGGGTCGATAAGTGTGATGAGTGGAGTAGAGGTGCGGTAGGTGTCCCAAATGGCGTAATAGTCATCGTAATAAGGCTCAGGGTCGTTCCAAAGCGGATTCTCTCCGGTGCGGTCTACGGGCATAATCATCGTGTGATAGAGCGCGGTATAGAACATCCGCTTTTGCGTTTCGGGAGTATCGGGAGCGATTTCAATCGCCTTGAACAGCTTTTCCCATTGTGCCAGCAGGCCGTTATGCACTTTCTCGAAAGACCAGTGGGGAATGTAGGTACGGGCATTGTGCTTGGCACGTTGGCTGCTCAGGAAAGAGATGCCGATTTTCAGTTGCACCACCGAGTCTCCTTGGGCAAAACGGAGCAAGGCGCCGGTTTTCTCATACGAATCGAATTGGGAGCGTTCGTCGGTTATCTTGCTTCCTTTCCATGTGCGGCACTGGGTGAAAGGCTTGTCGGTTTCGGCGTAAAAGTAAACCGTATAGGCGCGTCCGTTGTTCCAGCCTCCCCGGATTCGGGTATAGCCGCTCACTTCATGGTCGGACAGGATTTCTATTTCCGAACCTACGAACTGTTGGGCTTCACGTGCATCGGGCACGGGGCTTTCTCCCAAGAAGAAACCGGCATCGATAGCCAATGATTTCAAGGAATCAGCGGGATAGGTGAAGCGGTAGAACGAAGCCCGCTCCGTGGTGGTGATTTCCGTACGGATGCCGCTCTGCTTAAATCGGGTATCGTAATATCCCAGCCGGATGTTTTCGTAAGCTCGATAATCCAAGTGTTGGGTTTGGTCCATTCCGTTGCAGAAAGGCGTCACTAAAATATTCCCATACTTGGGACCTCCTCCGGTTCCGCTTACGTGTACTTGCGAGAATCCGTCCACCCGTTCAGGTATGGGCAGCCAGCCGCTATTGGGTGAAGGAGTGCAGTCGGGAGAAGGTTTGACCATTCCATAAGGGCAAGACGGACCGATAAATACCCGTCCCAGTCCTTCCGACCCGATGCGCGGGTCTACATAGTCGGTCAGTTGCGTCTGAGCGGAGGCGTAAATTATGCCGCTTAGGCACAAACCAGCCGTCAAGCCAATCAGTTTTTGAAGTTTCATGTTGCTCTATTGTATTTTATGTAAAAAGTTGATAATGGTTGGGTTGATGTTTTTACAAAGATACATTTTTTTACCTTCTCTGTCAAAGAAACCTATTCCTTAGTTTCCATGATTGGGTGAAAAAATAATCTTTGTATGGCAATAAGAAATTGTTTTGAAATATTCCAAAAGTTTTCTTGACTTGATGTATTCGTTTTCGTGTGTGCTTTGGGCGATTTGGGGGGTTCTTCCCGTTTTTGTTTTCGTCAGAGATAGCCCGCTATCTTCCTTATCACACAAACGGAAATGCCTCAAAAACTCATCACCAATATAGCTGCATTGTTTGTAAGAAGCTGTTTTGAATTTCTCCAAAAAGTTTTTCTTGGCTTGATGTATCCGTTTTCGTGTGTGCTTTGGGCGATTTTTTGGTCCTTTTCGCTCCTGTTCTTCGTCAGATAGCCCGCTATCTTCCTCATCACAGAAGCGAAAATGCCTCAAAAACTCATCCCAAATCATCGCACGATAAATTCAAAACAGCTTCTAAGATTATTAATCTTACAGCGTGAAGATTAATAATCTTTCGGCATGAAGATTAATAATCTTACAAGAAATGCACTCATACTATTATTACTAAAAACGCCCGACTTCATTCATATGAAATCGGGCGCAAACTTAACAAAAACTGTTTTGAATTTCTACAAAAAGTATTCTTGGCTTAATGTATTCATTTTCGTATGCGTTTTGGGCGATTTTTTAATCCTTTCCGCTTCTGTTCTTGTCAGATAGCTTGCTGTCTTCTTCTTCACAGTATTGGAAATGCCTTAAAAACCCATCCCCAACCAGCACACGATAAATTCAAAACAGTTTCTCAAATATCTGAAAAAATTACTTTTCTTTCTTAGCCGCAGCTGTCTTTCTTGTGGTTGTTGTTTTCTTTGCCGCAGGCTTCTTAGCTTCAGATTTCTTCAATTCGGCTTGAAGCTTGGTCACCTCATCGTTCAGCTGAACCAACTCTTCACCTTGATTCTTGATAGTGGTAAGCAAAGACCCTAACTCTTCATTGTCCATATCTGCCGGATACAACGAATTGACACGAGCCAAGAAATCGCCTAAGATGTTCATATAATTAGTAAATGCATCATAAGGTGAATCATAGATACCTCTATCCAGCCCAACTCCCGTATCTTTTGTAGTCATAAAACGGAAATTATTGCTTGCCTGCAGGTAGAACCAGTCTTGCTTGATACGGCGGTCGTCGCACAAATGCACACGCTCGGCCACACTGTACAGTTTGTTAAACGCTTCGCGCTGCATCACATTACCCAGCCATGGACTGATGTCTCTTTCTTCATCCGACCAAGACATCGGATAAGGCACATCCATCATATCTACCGATTTCAATTTCGTAACAATTTCGGTAGGGGTCGAGAATGTGATGCCCCGCTGCTTGGCACATGCAGGCAATGCTTTCAAGAATTCCAGGATGTTGGAAGACAACGGTTGTGCTATACCGAGAGCCGACAGTTCCATAAAAATGTTGATGACCTGTTCGTTTTCGGGCAAAGCGGCAATCCAGTCTATATAAGTATCTGCAAACAAGGGATATTCGCTCCATTCCGAATTAGAGAAGCGCAGGCTGATATCGTCCGACAACTTGAAGTCGCGCATCAACAGTTTCAGATTCGGGTTCTCGGCGCAATGATACAGATAGTGCGGGCTCTTCCATCCCAACACATGCTTCGCACCTTCTATCAGTTGGCCCTTAAAGCCCATGCTGGCTACGATTCCACCTATTTCATTGTCGTAAATCAAGCTGGAATTACGGAACACTTTCGGATCCTGACCGAAATAATCCTTGATTTTTTTACGCATAAATTCTACTTCTTCACGGAAGCATTCTTCGTTTGCCAACGAAGACAAGCCGTGAGAATAAGGCTCGCATATAAATTCGCAACAGCCTGTGGCATTCAGTTCCTGCAACAGTTCGATAACAGCCGGTGCATGTATCTCCAATTGTTCGAGTGCTACACCTGAAATGGAAAGACCAACCTTAAAAGCTCCTTCATTGTTTTTTGCCATTTCAATCAGGGTGGTCAATGCCGGAATATACGAACGTTCGGCAACATCGTTGATGCCCTGTTCGTTTGCGTAATCATCGTAGTAATAATGGTCTGTACCAATTTCAAAAAAACGATAGCGTTTGAGATGTGTTATCTGATGTATTTCAAAGTAAAGACAGATTGTTTTCATATCGATTTTGTATAATTATAGTTTTCCACAATTTTTTAAAGTCTGTTCGTATAAGCCGCGAATCTTCACGCCTACTTTCTCCCATACAATACCGTCGACTTCTTTCTTTCCTTCATCGCGCAGGTATTCGTACAATGCCGGATAAGTACAAATAGCATGAATGGCATCTGCCATGGCATGAATATCCCAATAATCGGTCTTTATACATTTACTCAAGATTTCGGCACACCCCGACTGCTTGGAAATAATGGTAGGCACACTACATTGCATAGCTTCCAGTGGCGATATGCCGAACGGCTCGGATACGGAAGGCATGATGTACACATCGCTGGCTTTCAATACCTCGTACACCTGTTTGCCTCTCATGAAGCCCGGGAAATGGAAACGGTCGGCAATGCCTCTTTCGGCAGCCAGACGAATCATGGCATTCATCATATCACCGCTACCTGCCATGACGAAACGCACGTGACGCGCACGGCGCAATACCATCGCAGCCGCTTCAACAAAATATTCCGGTCCTTTCTGCATGGTGATACGTCCCAGGAAGGTAACGATTTTCTCTTTCGGATTTTTACGCGGTACAATATCCTGAATCTCTTTCGACAACGGAGACACGGCATTGTGGACCGTAAAGACTTTACGCGGATCCTGATAGTATTTATGAATAACCGTCTGTCGTGTCAATTCACTCACACACATGATGCAATCGGCGTGGTCCATACCGTTCTTTTCGATGGAATAAACTGTAGGGTTTACATTGCCACGGCTACGGTCGAAATCGGTAGCATGAACATGGATGACCAACGGTTTGCCTGATACCTGCTTGGCATGAATACCTGCCGGATAGGTCAGCCAGTCGTGCGAATGGATGATATCAAATTCCTGCTGACGGGCAACCACTCCCGCCACAATGGAATAATTGTTTATTTCTTCATGCAAATTATCCGGATAACGCCCTGAAAATTCAAGGCAACCCAAATCATTGGTATGCATATAGTTGAAATCGGCATAGATATGGTCGCGCAAGTCGTAATAGAGCTGCGGGTCCATATAGTTTCCTACACGGCTTTTTACGTAATCCCATTGTACATCGCGCCATACGATAGGTACGCTGTTCATGCCGATGATTTTCAAGAAGCTTTGGTCTTCATCTCCCCATGGCTTCGGTATGCAGAAGGTAATCTGCATGTCCTCTTGTTGCGCTAAACCTTTGGTAAGTCCGTAACTGGCTGTACCTAAACCTCCCAAGATATGGGGAGGAAATTCCCATCCAAACATTAAAACTTTCATAGTATTTCCTCCCTTTTACTGATTGTCATATTTTTCTAACAGATTTAAAGTTCTCAATATTTGAGCCACGTTCATGGCGAACGAAATGGCTCCTCTGCCTCTGAATGGCGGGTTTCCATCGAATAATTCAGGAATAGAGCCTACGCAATGGAGTGACAATTCGTCTTCGAAGCTAATCATCTGACGTTCTACGAACGAAATGGCACTACGCTTGTAGATGCGCAAATAGGCTTCGAGATAGAATCCTTCCAGCCAAGGCCATGCCGTACCTTGATGGTAAGCGTAATCGCGTTGGATTTGCGGGCCTACATAATTCGGGTTGTAGCCTCCGCTCTTCGGGCTTAACGAGCGTAAACCTTTCGGAGTAAGAAGTTCCTTTGTCACAATATCGACCACGCCTTTCTTCTGTTTGGCATTCAACGGAGAATAATCGAATGCTGCTGCAAAAATCATGTTCGGGCGTACGCTCCAGTCCATCATGTCTCCGTCTACGTAATCGAGCAGATAACCGTATTCGTTCAAGAATGTGTCAATGAAAGCCTTTCCTGCTTTTTCTGCCAATTGGGTTAAGGTTCCGGCAAATTCTGTATCACCTCCTTCGCCCAGCAATTCTCCGGCAAACATCAACGCGTTGTACCACAGTGTATTGAATTCGACGATATATCCTGTACGCGGAGTAACCGGACGGCCGTTCGACATTGCATTCATCCACGTAATGGCTTTGTCTCTTCCTTGGGCGTATACCAGTCCGTTATCACATACTTTCAGGTTCGGATGTTTTCCTTCGGTAAGATACGTCATGATGTCTTTCAATAATGCCCCGTATTTGCTTCGTGCCGCATCGCGTGATACCATTTTCGCGTATTGTTGGATAGTCCATACTGCCCATAACAATACATCCGGATGTTCCATTTCGTAGACTTTCAGCGTTGCGGGTTCGCCTTTCATGAATTCGTAAATCGCTTTAGATGCCGTGTCCATCACCGTTTCGAACTTGTCCGTTTCGTTGATGGCAAGCATCAGCCCCGGCAGAGAGATGAACATGTCACGTGCACGGCATTTGAACCATGGGTAGCCTGCCAAGACGTATGACTCGTCTCCTTGTTTGTTCAGGAACTGGTGGGCGGCATTAATCAGGCAATGCTTGAAATTGTCGCGCGGAGTACGGCGGTCTGCTTCTTCCGAGAAGAGCTGGTCCAGATTAGCGGTTTCAATTTCCGAAATGCCTCCCGAGAACACAACCGGATGGTCTTTGGTGATTTCCATTTCGAAATACCCCGGCACATACAGGTCTTCATTGAAATCGTATCCGCGTTCTTGTTCTTTCGGATACTCTATGCCCCGGTACCAATCCGGTTGGAAATGGAATTCGTTCGGGCAATTGGTCTGCATGAACAATTCGGGATATCCCGGATACATACATGTTTTGATTCCGTTTTTTACGGTATCATACTGGCGACTTGCCTGTGCGTTTTCATGAGTGTATTGACGTACGCTACGGAAAGCTAAATACGGGCGCAAGCGAAGTGTCGTACTGGAATGAGCGTCCAGCAAAGTATAACGAATCAAAATACGGTTCTCATGATGCACGAACAACTTTTCTTTCTTCAGCACTACACCTCCCACTCTGTAAATAGTAGTAGGCACTTTCTCGCATTCGAACTCCCGGATGTACTTGTGACCACGCGGACTGAAAGTGTCTCCATGATATTTATGGAGTCCCAGATTAAACTCAGCCCCATGCTGGATGACCGTTTCATCGAGCGAGGACAACAACACATGGTTTTCATCATCCAGTTCCGGCACGGGGATGACCAATAAACCATGGTATTTGCGAGTGTTGCAATCTACTATTGTAGAGCAATGATACGCGCCAGAACGATTAGTCCGAAGAATTTCACGTGTCAAAGATTCTTCCAAATTCGTCATCAGCGTCTTGTCAAATCGTAAATAACTCATAGCTGTTATATTAAGGTTATTAATTGCATAAAAATGTTATTTCTTTAACACCTCAAAATTAGTAATTAAATAAACAAGGCAAAATGAAAAGTTCGTTTTTTTTTCCCGTTTACCTAAAAAAATTGCATTTTTCTTATTACAGGCAACACTATATTACAAAATGTGTGTTTTATAGCATAATTTAAGACATCGGCCTAACTAAATGCCCCAATCGGAACAAGATACACAAAAATGATGTCTGATGTTCCAATCGGGGACTGAAGATCTAATGTTAATAAGAGAAATTTTCGCCTTTCACATATACTTTAAAATCTTTGATGCCTCCGGGCACATTGCTTTCCATACGGGGCAGATATTGGATTGCAGTCAGGGTATGCTTCGCTCCCAAATCAATTACGACCGCATGAGGATAAGCCGAACCGGTTTCGGTACTCCAGTAGGTAGACTCCTGCAAATCGAAAATCTTATCAGCCGAACGGTTCACCTGCGATACATCTTCGCTATCCGCATATTTTACAATCCACGGTTCACGCGAAAGACGTTCTCCGTTTTTATCAAGCAGATACATTTCGGCAATACATGCCAAGTCTTTTCCGTCTTGCGCATTCAAGGCTTCTATACAGACATAACGTCCCGAAACCGGCTTGCCGAATTTCATTTCCTGCCATCCGTTGCCCGCTTTGAAGCTTCCGCTCAATACCGGAGTCTCTCCCGCAAGCCGGAGTTCTTCACCCTTATTGCGATGTGTCAGCGGCTTATTCACCAGCAATTGGTTCAGAATCGGTTCTTCCAACCCTTCCGTACGGGCTTCTTTTGGACCTACGATATCAAATACCAATATTTCATTTTCGCCTTCTTTCAACCAACATCCCGGGACATACAATGTCTGCTGAGGACCGATTTCCCAAATGCGTCCGATGCCATATCCGTTTACATAAACCAAGCCTTTGCCCCATGTTTCAAAGTTCAAGAACGTATCGCCCGGCTTCTCTACGTGGAATGTAGCCCGGTAGCAACCCGGCACACGCTGGCCTTGCGCATCTTTTACCGACTTTAGCGGTTCAAACTTCAATCCTTTATACTCTTCGTAACGGTCTTTCAGGTTATAAACCTTCCAGCCTTTCAATTCGGTAGTACGTCCTCCGTTCTTCAATTCGACCTTTTCGGTAATTCCTTTAAAGTCTTTGATAGCCCGTCCGAAATTGATACGTCCCATGGCTTCCACCAAGATATCCAATTGCGCACCTTCGGCACATGCCGGAATATCCAGTTGCTTTTCCCCGTTCCGGCGGTCCAGTTTGCCGATATATTTCCCGTCAATAAAGATTTGTGCATAATCATGAGCTTCGGTTACGGTAAGTGTCGCTGAACGGTCAATCTTGGGCAAAGTTGTGCGGTAAAGAATGCTTCCGAATCCCTGATCGTACTCTTCCATCGTGCGGATGGTATCATCGCTCTTCGGTTCGGGCAGATTAGCGAACAGGGGAGCCACTTCGGTAAACTCGAAAGCCGGTACGGAGATAGTCGGGATATCATCGGGCACTTTAGCTTGCTTCTTTCCGTCCATATATTTCGCCAAGGTCTCACGCAATTTCTCGTATTTCGGCGTAATCTTTCCCGATTCGCTGATAGGCGCATCATAATCATACGAAGTCACATCCGGTGCAAATCCCGGCGAGTTCGCTCCAGCCCAGTGTCCCCAGTTGGTACCGCCGTGAGTCATGTAAAGGCTGAACGAAATACCCTTTGAAAGCATTTCATCAATGCCGGCAATCATATCATCTGCCGCACGGGTCTCGTGATTGGCTCCCCATTTGTCGAACCATCCGCTCCAGAACTCGCTACACATCAACGGGCTGTCGGGACGTACCTTCTTCAAAGGAGCGAATTGCTCATCGATATTCGCACCCGTACCGAAGTTCATGGTCCACACCAAATCGTCTAATGCATTGAGTTGGAAATTGGATGCCCAGTCGCATTGGAACAAGGTTACATCGCCGAAATTCTCGCGCACGATGTCGCGTATCTTCGTTACATATTCCTTGCTTTCGCCATACGATCCGTATTCATTCTCTACCTGCACCATAATAATAGGACCGCCCTTCTGTATGGTCAATCCAGCCACCTGATTGGCAACTTCCTTCTCGAAGATAGCCACACGTTCCAGGAAATACGGGTCGTCCTCACGCAAACGGATGTCTTTCTTCTTTAAAAGCCACCAGGGCAGACCGCCCATTTCCCACTCGGCACATACATACGGACCGGGACGGAGGATAACATACATATCATTCTTCTGGCACAGGCGGCAGAACTCAGCCAAGTCCTTTTGCCCGGTAAAGTCGAACTCTCCCGGCTTCTCTTCATGGAAATTCCAGAAAACATACAGGCAAATAGTATTCATCCCTAACGCCTTGCATTGCTTGATGCGATGCTCCCAATAGGCACGTGGAATACGAGGATAATGCAACTCGGCAGCCTTTACCACAAAAGGCTCGCCATTGAGCAGGAAACTTCCTTTCCCTGCCTCAAACGTTCCGCTTTCAGCTTTCGGCGCACACGACTGAAATCCAGTCATCGCTCCAATAGAAAGCAGAAGCGACACGCCAATAGTTGCCAATTTATTCATACAAGTTTTCTTTAAAAGTTAACAAATAATTTCATGTTATCAGATTGTCTGCACAAAGATAGGAAAAAATGGATAGCCGAAAGAGAAAATAATCAGTCAAATTAGGGGCATAAACCGGTCAAAAACACTTTCTCGCATACATCGTAATGCAGAAAGCCCTATCTTTGTTAAAAGAATAATCCAAACAAATACTATTAACCAAAAACAATTAACCATGAATTACAAGACACGTATGCTTGCCTTGCTCGCGTTGTTTCTGCTGACAATTTCAGTATCGCGGGCATCCCAGACAGAAGAAAAAGACTATGTAGGCTATCTCTTCACGTATTTCACCGGAAACCACATCAGTGAAGAAGCGGTATGTTTTGCCGTCAGTATGGACGGGTATTCTTTTTATGCACTGAACGGCAACAAGCCGGTGCTCGACTCGAAAGTCATCAGTTCGACCGGAGGTGTACGCGACCCGCATATCCTGCGGTGCGAAGACGGAAAGACTTTCTACATGGTCGTGACCGATATGGTGTCGGATAACGGATGGGATTCGAACCGCGCCCTGGTGATGCTGAAATCTACCGACCTTGTCAACTGGTCGCACTCCATCATCAACATGCAGAAGCGCTATAAAGGACAGGAAAAACTGAAACGTGTATGGGCGCCTCAGACCATCTTCGATAAAGAAGCAGGCAAGTATATGCTTTACTGGTCCATGCAATACGAAGGCGGACCGGACGTTATCTATTACGCATACGCCAACGAGGACTTCACCGACCTGACCGGTGAACCGAAACCTTTATTTATCCCTGCCGACAAGAAATCGTGCATTGACGGGGATATTGTTTATAAAGACGGAGTGTACCATCTGTTCTATAAAACAGAAGGACATGGAAACGGCATCAAAGTAGCCACTACCCGCTCGCTTACATCAGGGGAATGGAAAGAAAGCCCCGACTACAAACAACAGACCAAAGAAGCGGTAGAAGGTGCAGGCACATTCAAGCTGATAGGACAGGACAAATACATCCTGATGTATGACGTGTACATGAAAGGAGCTTACCAATTTACGGAAACCACCGACCTGAAACACTTTAAAGTGATTGACCATGCAGTAAAGATGGACTTCCATCCGCGTCACGGAACGGTTATTCCCATTACGCGTGCTGAACTGAAACGCATTACAGATAAATGGGGAAAGCCGGAGGAACTGGGCGAATTGCCTCAGAATCCGGTATTGCCCGGTTTTCATGCCGACCCCGAAGTGCTCTATTCAAAGAAAACCGATAAATATTACATTTATTCCACTACCGACGGTCAACCCGGGTGGGGAGGCTGGTATTTCACGGCATTCTCTTCTCCCGACCTGAAAGACTGGACTTATGAAGGCGTAATCCTCGACCTGCGCTCTCCACAAGTTCCTTGGGCAAACGGCAATGCATGGGCACCCGCCATTGAAGAAAAACTGATAGACGGAAAATACAAATACTTCTTCTATTATAGCGGCAACCCCAACGACAATTCGCGCAAACAAATCGGTGTAGCCATAGCCGACTCGCCCACAGGTCCGTTTAAGGACATGGGACAACCCATCATCACCGATTCTCCTGCCGGACACGGGCAGCAAATTGATGTGGATGTATTTACCGACCCAATGACTGGTACACCTTATATATATTGGGGCAACGGTTACATGGCAGGAGCCGAACTGAACAGCGATATGGTATCGGTAAAGAAAGAAACCATCAAGGTGTTGACTCCCAAAGGCGGAACCCTGAAAGACTATGCCTATCGCGAAGCCCCGTATGTATTCTACCGGAAAGGTACCTATTACTTCTTATGGTCGGTAGACGATACCGGCTCGCCCAACTATCATGTGGCATACGGCACCTCCGATTCGCCTCTCGGTCCGATAAAGGTAGCCAAGGACCCTATCGTAACCATTCAAGACCCGGCAAAAGAAATCTACGGACCGGCGCATAACTCTGTCGTACGCAAACCAGGTACCGATGAATGGTACATCGTCTACCACCGCATCAACAAGAATTATCTGGATAAAGACAAAGGTCCGGGCGTGCACCGCGAAGTCTGCATCGACCGGCTTGAGTTCAATGAAGACGGAACCATCAGACGCGTGACACTCAACAGGTAAATCATCTAAAAACGACTTCGTACCAATATAAGAATCAACAAAAAGACACAGAGATACAAAAATATTTGATATTCACCATAAAACTTTGTATTTCTGTGTCTTCCGGTTAAAATCTTTTCAGCGTTCAGAACCTGATAGAATATTACTTTATTGGAAAATTTAAACAGGTTCTAAGACATTCTTAAAAATGCACACCTAACGTGAACAACAGCTGATGACGGTCATTGTTTACTTTGACGGCAGGAAGACCTTCCTCCAAATCAAACGCATAAAAGTCGGCCTTATAAAAATCGTACTTATAAGCCAAGTCGGCATAGAACAGCTTACCCCGATAGCCCAGACCTACCGTTACGGCCTGCAATGACTTCGTATTCATATATTCCGGATTCGTACGCGTCTCGTCAGTATCTGCGATATTTTTATACGAATCATCGTATATCAATGCCGAACGGAAATTATAACCGGCACGCACGCTGAACGTTGATGATACTTTTGTTTCCATACCGACACGAAATGTATGAACACCTTTTAACGACTCATTTACAGCTGCCGTTCCGTTAATGTATTCACTACCGTCCGTTTCAGACAACTTGGCAGAAGAATATTTGGCATATTCGTATTCTGCATCCAACGCCATGATGCCCCCTACTACCGTTCCCATACTGACATTGAAACGCCAAGGAGTGGTCAGACGAAAATCACGGACATACTGAGGATGAAGATAATCAGCTAAATTTTCAGTCATTTCTCCAAACCCCGGCAGGTTAGAAGTTAAATTAGCCGTATAACGTTCGGTTATCGAGTACCATATCGGGGTATGAATCGCCAAACCTATACGGAACGGCGAATAAGCAAACGGACGGACAATTGCTCCCAATTTCAAATCAATACCCGAACCGTCTGCACTATAAAAGTTGTTTAAAGTATAACTGCCATTGCCCGACAATGTTTCACCATACGATGAATAACGATTATAATCGAGGGTATATATACCTAATGTCACACCAAAATAATAACGGTCCTGCACATTGACAGCCATATTGATATCATACTCGTTGACGCTTCCTTCCTCACGACTGTAATATTGATTACTTAACGCCTTCCAACCTTCCATACCTACTATCCGATCACCCGATTCAGATGATTGAAGGATGGGAGAAACCAAATGAGTGCGTGCACCTAATGCGCCCAAAAAAGGAGTACCGTAAAAATACTCGTCGATGTATGGATTTTCGGCATCATACAACTCCGCAAAATCTACCTCCGTATTATAATAACCTGCGTTCAGCAACATATCCGCCATTTGCCACGTAAGTGAAGCACCATTGGCGTATTGTCCCGATGTTGAGAACTGGCGATTAAAGTTAGCACGCTTGTGATAATTAAATGCAAAATTCAAATAACGGATATTGGTCTTGTTGCCTATTTTCGTGCTCCACACCAGTCCTGCCTGGTCGAACGAAGCTTTCGTACGTTTCTCATTGGCAACCGAACCACCCATATCCGATTTTGCCTGATTATTGTTCATGCCAAATGAGACCGTAACATCATTTCCCCGAAATAGTCCAATACCTGCAGGATTGGTTCCAATGGTCGAGATATCCGCTCCTAACGCACTCATCGCACCTCCCATGCCGACAAAACGAGCTGTCCCATTTAAATCATCGTCCATATAACGGACTACATCATATTGATTTTGAGCCATCACTGCCGACATACAGCCAAGCAGTAAGGCTATCATGCTTATCTTTTTCATATCTGTAGTTTAACTAATTTATCTTCTACGTGAACCACCGCCTCCACCTGTACTACGTGTACGTGTGCTTCCGCCTCCCATTGAACCCCGATTGAATCCGCTTCCTCCACTTGAGAAACTGTTACGGTTCGAATTATAGCTGCGGGTTTTATTCGAATTATTCACGTTACGATTATAAACCTGATTGTATGTACGTCGTGTACTGCTTGGACGGTTATAAGACGAGCCGGTCCGGTCTATCGTACTGCTCGGACGTACGTAACTGCTATTACCGCGTGAAGGACGGACATTTCCTACCCCGTTGTTCCGGTTTCCAAACGACTGAACTGAAGGACGGACAGATACACCTTCTCCTCCTGTACTTGGACGGACTACCCTACCATTCGTATACCGGCGTGCTCCTGATGAGGAGCCATTGACAACACGTCTTCTCGTAGATTGCGTGCCGCTTACTATACGGCTCCGGCGAGAACCGGAATAGCCTTCATAACGCGTGTACCTGTAATCTGTATGTCCCGGACGATGCCATCCGCTGCCTCCCCAATACGGATGCGGATGATGCCACGGTCCCCAATAGCCGGCATACCAACCGCCCCAGTAACCGCCATACCAATACGAAGAATACCACCCGCCATAATGCCATGGCGAGTACCATCCCCAACGCGGACCGGCTATACTCCAGTTCCAGCGCCAGTCCCACCACAACGGATTGGAATAGGTGGGGAACACGTAAGCATACAATCCATCGTCGTATACGTTCCAGTCCCACGATGGAAAAGCACCATACACAACATCCCAATACAAGGGGCTGCTGATAGGAATGGCATACGCCGGACTACGGAAACGGACGATACGCATGGCGTATTCGTAATCGTCCTGCGAACCTTCGAAGCCGTTCACCCATTCACCCCGTTCTCCGTAAGGTTTCTCTTCTATGTATAGGGTATCGTTCTGCATGCTGAACGTATTCTCTCTCGATGTATACCGGCGGTTGTATTCATCAATGTCACGCGTTTTCCCCGTCACGTCCTTTACCACCACTGTTGTGCCCGGAGAAACCGATGCCGTTGTAGTTGTAGTCGTTGTTGTCTGCCTCGTCACCTGACGTACCTCGGTTTTCGTTTCCGCCTTCTTTTCTTTCTTCGGAACAAAATAAAGGTCGTCATTCTGTGCCATAGCCAGCCACGGCAAGCAAGCTATCAGCAACGAAACGCCTAATCTTATCTTCATCTTCATACCTATTAAAAATTTATTGTTTACCATAATCTGCCGGAACCTGCCTATTTCTGCAATACAAAATTAGCGAGAATCTTGTATCCTGCAAGTAGGATTTCCCTATTTCGCGGTAGGGTTTTCCCTATTTTAGAATTATTTATAGTCAATCCAAAATGAAATACTGAAATTCCGCATGATTCGTTCCATTGAACACAGAGACACAGAAGAATTGACAATGGGCAATTTGTGCCTCTGTGTTCCATTCCATTTTCACAAACCAATTTTTCTATAAAAAACTGTTTTAGAAGCTGTTTTGAATTTATCGTGCGATGATTTGGGATGAGTTTTTGAGGCATTTTCGCTTCTGTGATGAGGAAGATAGCGGGCTATCTGACGAAGAACAGGAGCGAAAAGGACCAAAAAATCACCCAAAGCACACACGAAAACAGATACATCAAGCCAAGAAAAACTTTTTGGAGAAATTCAAAACAGCTTCTTAATTTCTCCGATAAGTTTGCTTGGCAGATACGGGTCAATGTATGATTGAAAGGTTCAGTATCTGTTTCAAGCTGTCTTCTTTTTATGTTCTCCATATCAAAACCGTACGGTTTACATATCGAGAACGTACGGTTTTCAATTGGAGAACGTACGGTTTTGATATGGAAACCATAAAAGGATGATGCCTGGATTGATAATATAATCCAATCCAATCAGAAATACCAATTATTTTAATGGCTTTTGGAATTTGATTATGATGCCCATAACATTATTCTTGGATTAATTCAACACCTTTCCATCCTCCCGGTTTAACAAGTTTGTAACAAGTTTAACACACAAATGAAATGTCGGTGAAACACCCCTGCAAAACCGCTATTTTACTTTTGCAACGAATTTAAACCCTAATAAACAAACAACTTATGCAAAGCAAACTTATTACAAACAAACATGCGCTGAGGAAACTCTTCTCCTTGGCTGTTTTCTTATTGGTAAGTACGTATGCATTTGCCCAAAGTGCAGTAACCGGAACAGTTACCGATAAATCCGGTATGCCGCTGATTGGGGTAAGTGTAGTAGAAAAAGGTACTACAAATGGCAATGTTACCGACATTGATGGTAAATATTCAGTTAAAGTAGAAAAAGGAAAGACACTGGTATTCTCTTACATCGGATATCAGACACAAGAAGTGAAAGTAGAATCAAACGTCATCAATGTTACGATGAACGAAGACAGCCAGTTGCTGGACGAAGTGGTAGTCATCGGTTATGGTTCAATGGAACGCAAAGACGTGACCAGCTCCATCACAACCGTAAAGGCTGAAGACCTGAATGTGGGTGTCTACACCACTCCGGCACAATTGCTGCAAGGAAAAGTACCCGGTCTGACTATCGCCAACACCAGCGACCCGAACGGTTCGGCTTCTATCTCTTTGCGTGGCGCCTCTACACTTCGTACAGGCGAGGCAATGGAACCTTATTACGTTATAGACGGTGTGCCCGGTGTAAGCCTTTCATTGGTAGCTCCAGAAGACATTGAAAGCATTGATGTCTTGCGTGACGCTTCGGCTACCGCCATCTATGGTTCGAAAGCTGCCAACGGCGTAATCATCGTCACCACCAAGAAAGGCAATAAGGATGGACGTACCAACGTAAGTTACAGCGGATATGTAGCATGGGACAAGACGATGAAAACCGTAGATATGATGGATGCCAACGAACTGCTGACATATGCCAATGCAAACGACATAGATATTTCGGCTTATTATGATGCAAGTAACCCAGCCAATACCAACTGGCAAGATGAAGTGCTTCGTACCGGATTCAGCCACAACCATAATGTGTCTATCAACGGGGGTAATGAAAAAACCAGTTATAATGCTTCTCTCAACTTTCTCGAACGCCAAGGCGTAGTAAGAGGTACTAACATGGACCGCCTGACCGCACGTTCTTTCCTGCAAACCAAAGCATTCAACAACCGGTTGGACATCTCGCTGAGTCTGAATGCCAGCATCCGTAACAGTTCTACCGGTCCTACCGGCTCACAAGGACAAAGTGTTCTGGATGCCATGTATTATTACAGCCCATTGGTTCCTGTTAAGAATGCCGATGACTCTTGGTACAGTAATACATCCATTTCACAAAACTACAACCCGATGTCGATGGTCAATGAAGACCGTTACGATACTAAAGAAAAATTGCTGCAAGGTGTGGCCAAAGCCACTTTCCATATCATAGACGGTCTGGACTGGAATTTAAATCTCTCTTATCAAAACCAACAGTATATCTACAGCAATTACAACAGCAGCAAGACTCAATTGCCCAGCGTAGCAGCCCGAAACGGACAAGCAGACCGTAGCACGGTAGAAAACATCCGCAAACAGATGGAAACTTATCTGAACTGGAACCATACATTCAACGACGCACACAAGGTGGGCGTAATGTTAGGATACTCATGGGAACAGTCTGACAACAACGATGGTTTCGGACTGAGAGTATATAACTTCTACAGTGATGACCTGGGTTATTACAACATGGGCATGGCAAACAACATTGACATCAACGATGTTATCAGCAACAATCTTGCCACCCTGCGTATGATTTCATTCTACGGACGTGCCAACTACAGTTATAAAAGCAAATACTTGCTGCAAGCTACTGTACGCCGAGACGGTTCTTCGGCTTTCGGTGTTAACAATCGTTGGGGTACGTTTCCTTCGGTATCTGCCGCATGGCGCATCATAGAAGAAGACTTCATGAAAGACCAAGACATATTCGATGACTTGAAATTCCGTATCGGTTATGGTGTGAGCGGTAACTCATTAGGTTTCGATGCCTTCTATGCCCGTCAGGTATACGGACACACCGGATGGTTTACTTATGTAGATGCCAACGGTACTGAATCCGATTACCGCATCTTAGGGGCAACCCGTAACTCGAACCCTGATTTGAAATGGGAAAGCACCGGTATGTTTAATGTAGGTCTGGACTTTGGTTTTTTCAACAACCGCCTGACCGGTACCATCGAGTACTACAGCAAGAAAACCAGTGACTTGATTTACGACTATCCGGTTTCTACCAACCGCTATTCATACGGTGTAATGACTGCCAATGTAGGCGATATCAGCAACAAAGGTATTGAAATAACCTTGAATGCAGTACCGGTACAAACTAAAGACTTTACATGGAGTACTACCCTCAACCTTTCGCACAACAAGAACGTAGTAGAAAAGCTTTCTAACGAAACCTACTCGGTGAACTACATTGACCAAGCGAATCCGGACGTAGGTGGTTATTCCAGCACTAATGTACAACGCATCATGGAGGGTGCACCTATCGGACAATTCTACTTGTGGGAATGGGCAGGATATGATGAAAACGGTGGTTCTATATTTAATGACTATGACGAAAACGGAAATCTGGTAGGTGTAACAGATGCACCTGATGATAGCGATCGTCGTATGGCTGGTTCAGCACAACCTAAAATCACCTACGGATGGAACAATGACTTGACATGGAAAAACTGGACACTGACCGCATTCTTCCAGGGGGTAGCAGGGAACAAGATTTTCAATTCTACCCGTTGCTATTACAGCCAAGTGGGTCTGGTGGCTGCTGGGAAAAATGTACTGGCAGAAGTCGCAACCGAACAAAATCCACATGATTCACGGGCACAAGCTCCTTCTGATCGTTATTTGGAAAACGGTTCGTACCTTCGTTTGTCTACATTGACACTGGGTTACAACTTCGGCAAGATTGGCAACTGGGTGAACAACCTGCGTCTGTATGCTACGTGCAACAACGTCTTTACTATCACCGGTTATAGCGGTGTCGACCCAGAAGTAAACCTTGGCGGATTGACTCCCGGTATGGACTGGAGAAATACCAACTATCCGCGTACCCGCACGTTCCTTGTAGGAATAAACGTAAATTTCTAAATTAACAAAAAAAGACTTTTATGAAAACAAAACATATATTTTTTTCGGGTGCCTTATTGGCACTGACAAGCGTTGGGTGTACCGACCTTGACGTAGACATCAAATCCCAATATACAGAACTGCCTGACTCGGAGATTGCCATAGAAGCCACTATGAACAATGCTTTCTATGCATTTCGTGCAGCTATCGGACGCCGTTATGATGAAGGCGTATCCTGTAATTCGGATGAATACACCGCGGTCAGTTTCGATAGTGACTACTTGAACGGTCGTGACATGGCAAACTTCTCGTTACATATGATTGACCCGACTAATTCGGCAAACCAATTGAATGTGTACAACGATTTGCAGACGGGTATCACCAATTGCAACCGGGTCATTTTTGATTTGGGAGGCGAGGATGTCCCTGAAGTAGCTCCTGTACGTGCAGCTCGTGCTTTTTACACATTTATGATGATGGAGCACTGGGGAGACACGCCTATTCTCGACCATCTGCTGGCAGATGATGAACGCATAGACCGTTCTCCGCGTGCTGATGTAGCCCGTTGGATTGAATCGGAACTGCTTGCCGTACGTGACAATTGTTATGAAAACGTCGATGCTTCTACCTACGGTAAACCGACTCGCTGGATGGTAGATGCATTACTTGCCAAATTATATATCAACTGGAATGTTTATACACAGGACGTAACCAGTTCAAGCTGGGATCCAAACGCCACTAATGAAAAGTTAAACGATTGTATTGCTGCCTGCGACCGTATCATCGCTTCCGGATACTTTGATTTAAGCGATGACTACAAAACCAAGTTTATGTATAATAACGGCTATCAGATAAAAGATTTCATTTATGTGATGCCGTTCGATGCCTCTACAGCACAAGGAATGACATACGCCCGTTTCCGCACATGGCGCCGTGGACAAAGTGAAAACGGATTCTATAGCATTCCTCTTACTAATTCATTAGGAGGTAATATGACGTTGACACCGGAATTTGTAGAACTATTCAACCTTCCAGGTGACCGCCGTAACGATGTCATAGCCGGTAATGTAGGTGAGAACATTGATATGGAAACTTTTGATGTTTACCAATACAACAATGCTACCGGCGAACCGACTGATGTTCGCAATACATATGGAGGAGTGGATGTGACTTTCACCAAATCCATTACCTTAAAGTCTGACCCAACAGCTGATCCTCCTATCGTCCCGGATGGAGATCTCAATGTGGGTAACGACATGACCGGATGGACACAAGGATATCGCTCCATCAAGTTCTTCCCGAATGCTACAGATTATAACACCTATAGCCGTAACCAAAGCAACGACGTACCTGTATTCCGTTATGCGGATGTGCTGCTGATGAAATGCGAAGCCATCGTACGTGGCGGAACAGCGACCAACGGTGATACACCGATGAGCTTGTTTAATCAAATCCGTGCGTATGTCAATGCTCCTCAAATCGTTGGTGATCCCAGCCTGCAAGACATCCTGGACGAACGTGGTCGCGAATTTCTGGATGAACACTGGCGCCGTAATGACCTAATCCGCTTTGGTGATTTCGAACGCGACTGGGGGTTCAAAAACGACTTTAATCCGAACGCCAATGATCCAAGATACCGCTTATGGCCGTTGAGTCTTGATGTACTTAATGCCAACACCAACTGGGAACAGAACGCCGGATACTAAATGAACATTCATTTTTGATATTTCTAATAAGTCAAAACCTTGCATTGCAATCTGTCGTCGGGAGGACGATAGGGCAATACAAGGTTTTTTTATTTTTCATGCGGTCTCTCCCAAGCAGAAAATCCAAACTGTTTTTGTCCTAAATAAAATTAATTCCTATCTTTGCATCAAGCCATAAACATCTGAATATGAAAGATAATTTTATACGTTTCGACTGGGCGATGAAAAGGTTATTGCGCGACAAAAGCAATTATGTCGTGCTTGAAGGATTCTTGTCAACTTTATTGGAAGAAGATTTGCGCATCTCCCGCTTTTTGGAAAGTGAATCAAACCAAACAGATGAAACAGACAAATTCAACCGCGCCGATATCTTGGTAGAAGACAGCAAAGGGAGGCTGCTTGTCATTAAAATCCAAAACTATCGCGAACTATATTATTATCACCAAATGCTTTATGGGGCTTCTGACATCCTATCGCGATACACTGATGAGGAAACAGACTATAACAAGATATGCAAAATCTATTCCATCAATATTGTTTATTTCAGCATGATTAAAAGCAAGGACTATGCATATCATGGGGAAATAATCTTCCGTGGTTTACACGATTCAGACAACTTTCTAAAATTATCCGTCCGCCAACAAGAATTATTTATAGGTAAAGATGCAGGAGATATCTTTCCTGAATATTATGTGTTGCGCGTAAATGATTTCGATAAAGTAGCAAAGACTCCTCTTGATGAATGGATTAAATTTCTCAAAACCGGAGAAATAGATAAAGAAGCTACTGCAAAAGGACTCCCGGAAGCAAGAGAACGGCTTCGTATCGACACGCTACCCGATGCAGAAAAGCGTGCCTATTACCGGGATATGGAAGCCCTGCGCTACCAACGCAGTGTTATTAAGACAGGCTGGGACGAAGGACATACAGAAGGATTCAAAGAAGGAAAAGCTAAAGGAAGAGCTGAAGGAGAGAAAATGAAAGCAAAAGAAGTTGCTAAAAGGATGAAAGAAATGGGACTTTCCGTAAAAAACATAATCCAATGTACGGGGCTTACACATGAAGAAATAGAAGAATTATAATTCTACATCATTTTACCACAGAGGACACAGAAACTTTCACTGCAAAATGAGATTTACCTGTAATACTCTGTGGTGAATTTTCATTATATAAATGCCAATTAGGAGTTAAAAGGGAGTTATAGGAAGTTATCGCCCACTTGGCGGGCTGGGAGTCAGATGCCACTACCTTTTTGCGCCGGTTTCAGAAGCAAGGCTATTGGCCTTTAACTCCTGAACGAAGTGATAACTCCTGTGAAGTATAACTACGTTTAACTCCTGATTCGCATTATATAAACTAATCATAATACTTCGTTAAATTTATTTGAATTCCGCAAACATCCCATGTAGGGGCGTATTGCATACGCCCGAATGCGCCAACTAATCCACGTGGATGTTTTCAGGACGTATGCGATACTCCCCTACAATACGGATCAGTACTATTCATTATAAATAGTGGGTAATCCCTAAGAGAATTATCATCAGTCATAATGTATGTTTACCGGCAGCAGCACGAATCGTTGCAATGGCTTCCGGGAGATTCGCATTCTACGGTGCTGTGCTGAATGCCATGTTCGCACAGTTCTTCTTTTACAGCATGTTTTACGGTTTCCATTTGGGTCAGGTCTTTTAACACGATGTGGATGGTGGCTGCATTTTCGGTAGTGCTCATCGCCCATACGTGGAAATGGTGGAAGCTTTCCACGCCAGGTACTTCGGCGATGTGTTTCCTCACTTCTTGCAGGTCAATGCTTTCGGGTACGGCGTCTAAGGAAAGGAAAAGACTTTCTTTCAATAATTTCCAGGTAGAAACCAGTATCAAGAGGGCGATGGCTAAACTGATGAAGGTATCAATGAGTACAAATCCGGTCAACATGATGATGATGCCGGATATGACCACGCCTACTGAAACCAAGGTGTCCATTGCCATGTGAAGGAAAGCTCCCCGCACATTTAGGTCGTGCTTCTGGTTTTTCATCAGGAGCCAAGCTGTTACGCCGTTTACAATGATGCCGATGCCTGCCGTCCATGATACAGCTGCGCCTGATACGTGTTCGGGAGTTTTCAGCTTGTAAATGCTTTCGATAATAATGGCGCCTACGGCAATCAGCAGGATGATGGCGTTGAGCAGTGATACTAGCACCGTACTTTTTTTGTACCCATAAGTAAAATGTTCGGTGCTGCGGTGTTTTGACATGCGGAAAGCGAAAAGTGACAGCAGCAGGCTGAACACATCGCTCAGGTTGTGTCCGGCATCGGACAGCAGTCCCAGTGAATTGAAGATGAAGCCTGCACCGGCTTCGATGACGACAAAGAGCAGATTGATGACGATGCATACGATGAATATCGAGTTGAGCGATGTCAGCGTATGGTTGTGTTCGTGTACGTGTTGATGTGACATGATTCTTGTTATTTTATGTTGCTGCAAAGGTAAACGTAATCTTTAGGTTAGCCAATACTTGAAAGTCCGGATTTTGTATTCAATTTGTGTTTTTGCAACTTGGTTGCAATAGAATGGAACCGGAAATACTAAATAATGTAAAAAAGAAGGAGCGAACTGCTATACATTGGGTTATTTATATTTACTTTGAAAATGTTTAAGGTCAAAATAGAAAAAGCTATGAACGAATTAATTGCAAAAATCAAAGAATTGAATGAAGTTTTGATTGCAGATGCCGAATTGCAGGCTTCAAAAGGAAATAAGGCTGCAGGTACGCGTGCTCGCAAAGCTTCGTTGGAATTGGAAAAGGCATTGAAAGAATTTAGAAAAGTATCTTTAGAGGAATCTAAAAAATAACAATTCTTTCGACTGGAGCTAAGAGGTTGTACCATTTGGTTTTTATGTACCTGATGGTATGACCTCTTTTTTCATTGTCATGCAGGGAGGGATTATGCGGACATTACACGGTGCGGTTTGGTTATGGATGGTGTTTTTAGGGGTATGCCTGTCATGTGGCAGGCACACGGGACGAACGGATGCTTATTTGCGGGCGGATTCGCTGAACCGGACGGCTTATGCCATGCGTTACCGCGACCTGGATGCATCGGCGCAGGCTGCACGGGAAGCGTTTCGGCTGGCGGCTGGCAATTCTGACTTGCGTGCCGAGGCATTGAATAGTGAGGCTTTCTGTGCTTTTATGCGGATGGATTTCGAACATGCTTCCCGGCTGTACCGTCAGGCGCTTGGAGAAGGTGATAATGAAATCGAGTTCCTGATAGCTGATGTGGGAATGATGAAGATTTGCCAGCGCACGGCTATGAATAAAGAGTTTTATGATTACCGGAGCAGTGCACTTCGCAGGATGAAACGCATCCGTGAAGACGAGAAGCAGATTACCGACGCACATACCAGGCTTCGTCTGAACTATGCCATATCCGAGTTTTATATCGTTTCAGGTATTTACTTTTATTACCTTCAGCAGCAAGAGGCATCTTTGCAGGCTATAGATGCTATAGATGTGGATGCTATCCGGAAAGATACGGCGCAATGGTTGTATTATGTTTATATGCGGGGGTCAGGCGGTATGTATGAAGCTCCTACACGCGAGAAGTTGCTTGCGGGAGAGTTGGGGTATTTGGTCAATTGTCTGATGACTAGCCGAGCGAGAGGTTATGTTTATTTTGAGGCAAACGCGTTGCAGGCATTGGCCGAATTGTTGAATTTCCGGCGGAACCGTGAGATATTGTCTCGCAACAGCCGGGATATGTTACGTCTGGTAAACGACCGCGACCTGCCTCTTGACAGCCTTCCGCTTGCGTATGCGCGTCAGGCTTTGGATTTGTTCAAGCAATACGGTGACTGGTATCAGATTTCGGGGACTTACCGCACTTTGGCTACCTATTATAATTATATGGGTTGTCCTGAGAAGGCTTTGCCCAATCTGGATACAGCTTTGCAATATGTTAACTTGCATCATGAAAGGTTTTATCATTGTACCGATACCTTTGACCGCCTCCGCACGTATATTCCAGGCAGTGGACGTCCCATTGAATTGAAATGGATAGCTGATGAGGGCATTAAGACCGTTCCGGAGTGGATTCTGCGTTTGCGCGAACAGCTGAGCCGTACGTATTCGGCAATGGGGATGAAGCAGCAATCCGACTATAACCGGAACATTTACTTGGACTTGCTGGACTATACCCGGCAGGATAAGTTACTGGAAAGCCGTTATGCTGCTTTAGAGCGTGAAGCGAAACAGCTCAATGCATTGCTCTTTCTGGTATTGTTTGGACTGGGAATGCTGATAGGTTTGTTTGTCATGTTGAACCGGCGTTGGAAAAAACGGAACCGGCTGTATCTGTCTGTCTTGAAACAGGTGTTTGAATTGTGCCGGAAAATCATATCGGCCGTACCGGCTTCGGCAGGAGACATGAAAGAGGTAGTCGATGCGGTTCAACAGACTGTACGGGAAGATTTCCTCCATATATTCGGTGCCGTGGACATACAGATTTGCCTGAAGGATGAAGATACGGGGGTATTGTCCGATACATTGCCGTTTCTGTTGCCAGAGGGAACAACAGGTTTTCGTTTCGATTTGATTTCTTCCGAGGACGAAAGGGTTATCGGATGTGTCTGGATGGCTTTGAAGCATCCCTTGCATAAGGAAGAAAAAGCTTTGTTGCAATTGGTCTCGCCTTACCTGGCATGGACATTGGTCAATGGGGCTAATCTGGTTTCGCTTGATGACGAGCGCCGCAAGGTGGAGAAAGAGCAATATATCCACCAGCAACATCTGACAGAAAACAAGAAGGAAAATGTGGTGAAGAAAGCTTGTCTGGCTATCGTGACCGGCATTTTACCTTATATCGACCGTGTGGCCAATGAAGTGCGTAAGTTGAGGCTGGCTCCCTATGCCCGTCAGGAGGCAGTAAAGAGGGGGAAATATGTTTATATTGATGAATTGATAACTCGTATCAACGAGTACAATGATATTCTTGCCCTTTGGATTAAGATGCGCCAAGGGATAGTCAGCTTGAACATCGAGAGTTTCTCCTTGAATGAATTGTTCGAAATGATAGGGAAGGGCAGGCGGTCGTTTGAAATGAAACGGCAGACCCTGGATATTTGTTCTACCAGTGCCGTGGTAAAGGCTGATCGTGCCCTGACTCTGTTCATGATTAATACGCTGGCCGAAAATGCGCGTAAATATACGCCTGAAGGAGGGCATGTGGAACTGAGGGCGGATGAAACTGATGCGTATGTGGAAATATCGGTTTCGGACAACGGACCTGGATTGACGGCAGAAGATGTGAACTGTATTTTGGGTGAGAAGGTTTACGATTCGGGTCATATCGGACTGGCTACGGCGGGTGATGTGCAATCATTGCGCAGCCAGAAAGGGCACGGATTCGGATTGATGAATTGTAAAGGCATTATTGAAAAATACCGGAAGACCAATGCCTTGTTTAGCGTGTGCTGTTTTGCCATCGAAAGCACACCAGGCAAGGGAAGCCGCTTTTATTTTCGTTTGCCCAAAGGGGTGAAACGGGCATTGTGTCTCATAGGGATCGTATTGGTGGCATGTGCCGGAACCAGTTGCGGCAGGCATGTTTCTGATGAGGTCCAGGCTCCTGGCCGGGTGGCTTCGTACGATAGTCTGCTGGCAATAGCAAATGATTATGCCAATCAGGTTTACGAGTGTAATGTGGAAGGTTGTTATGCCGATGCATTGGTTTATGCGGACAGTGTGCTCCGTTACCTCAATATGCATTATTTGTGCTATTCGGGATGCGATGCTCCGTTGTTGCAGCTGTATCGCAATGATAACGTGCTGGCAGAGCAAAGCTGGCTGGAGAAGGATTTTGATACCGATTATTACATTTTGCTGGATGTGCGCAACGAGTCAGCTGTAGCCGCTTTGGCTGTGAAAGATTTTCCTACTTATTATTATAATAACCTGGCTTATACTTCGCTATACAAGCAAATCAGCAAAGACCGTTCGCTGGAGCAGTATTGTGTGCAGATGCGTCAGTCTGCCAATAATAAAATCATTGCTTTGGTATTGTTGGTATTGCTTGTTGTCGCTTGTCTGGTGGGGTATTATTTGCTGTACTGGCGGAAGAGGGTGCATTATCGTTACAATATGGAGCAAGTGTTTGTCATAAACCAGGGGATTGTTTCATCGATCCGGCTTAATGGAGACGGTGAAATTATGTCTGAGGTATTGTTTTCCAGGCTGATTGATGAGTTGAATGAACTTTTCCCTGTTTCAGCTTTGGGACTGGCGCTTTTCGATGAAGAAACGGCTGCATTGCGTTGGTATTTCTCTTTTCATACCGATGCTGATGAGGCACGCACATTGATGCAGCGGTGTTTCGACAAGCAGGCTGTGGTGTATGGTGAAGCATCGGGATGGATGGCTTTGCCGCTTCGGGTAGAAGTGGGTGGTGAAATCCATCATATGGGAGTGTTTGCGCTGCAGGTCATGCAGCAAAGGCTGAACGAGGAAGATGTGTTGTTGGTAGAGCTGGTGGTAGATTATCTGGCGGCCGTATTGTATAATGCAGTGGTGCGGGTGCGCGAAAAATATACCGACATTGAATTAGCTCAGGATGATGCCCGCAGGGTGTCTCACGAGGAAAATATGCTTCACGTACAGAATATGGTGCTCGACAACTGCTTGTCTACTATCAAGCACGAGACTATTTATTATCCCAACCGCATCAAGCAGATAATCGACCGGTTGAATGAAAAGGATGTGCTTCCGGAAACGGAAGAACAAGAGCAGTTGCAGACTGTGGATGAGCTGGTAAATTATTATAAGGATATTTTTACCTTGCTCAGTTCGTGTGCTGCCCGCCAATTGGATGAGGTGACTTTTCGTCGTGCTGAAGTCCGTGTAGAATACTTGAATGAAAGACTGGACCGCTATTTCCGGAAGGTTACCCGTAAATTGCCTTTTCAGCTTATGCTGGAAACTCAGATGCCTGAAGGACTGGCGGTCTCGGGCGACAGTGTCCTGTTGGAGTTTCTGTTCGAGAATCTGGTAAATGAAGTATTGCGTTATCCGGAATCTGGTACGATTACGGTATCAGCACAATTGGATAATGGATTTGTCCGGTTTTGTTTTACCGACAGGCGTCGCACGTTTACGCAAGAAGAATTGAATGGTTTGTTTTATCCCTCACTTTCGAGGATGTATGCCGGAAGTGGTAATAAACTGGTCGGGACCGAATTTCTGGTGTGCAAGCAGATTATACGTGACCACGATGAGTTTGCGGGCAGGCGGGGCTGTCGTATCAATGCATGTCCCGAAGAGGGAGGAGGATATACGGTATGGTTTACCATTCCGCAAAAAACAAATAAGGTATAACACAGAAAATCTATTGATATTAACCCATTAGCACATTATCAAATTATCACATTATAATTATGGAAAAGTTTAAAGTCATTATTGTTGAGGATGTGAAATTAGAATTGAAAGGTACGGAAGAAATCTTCCGTCATGAGATACCGAATGCTGAAGTGATTGGAACTGCCATGACTGAGGCTGAGTTTTGGGATTTACTTGATCAACAGACGCCGGATTTGGTTTTGCTTGACTTGGGTCTGGGAGGCTCCACCACTATCGGTGTATCTATCTGTGCCCGTCTGCATAAGGAGCGTCCAGAACTGAAGGTTCTGATATTCACTGGAGAGGTGCTGAACGAAAGGTTATGGGTAGATGCCTTGAACGCTGGTGCCGACGGCATCATATTGAAGACCGGTGAATTACTGACCGCTACTGATGTAGACGCAGTTATGGCAGGTAAGAAATTGGTTTTCAATTATCCTATTTTGGAGAAGATTGTGGAACGTTTCAAACAATCGGTGCTTGTCGAACAACGCAGGCAGGAAGCTTTGATTGATTATGATATTGACGAGTATGACGAACGTTTGCTCCGTCACTTGGCATTGGGGTATACTAAAGAAATGATAACGAATCTGAAAGGGATGCCTTTCGGGGTAAAATCCATTGAGAAACGTCAGAATGACTTGATAAGCCGTCTCTTCCGTCCTGACGAGCGTACCGGTGTCAATGCCTGCCGACTGGTGACCCGTGCTTTCGAATTACGTATTTTGGATATTGATAACCTGGAGCCTGATGACGAATAGGTATTTTTTGCATCCGGCTACTGTGTTCTTCTTGCTTACGTTGCTGGCAGCGTTTTTATCGTGGGTAGGAAGCATTTACGGCTGGGAAGGCATACAGAGCCTGCTCAGCGCCGAAGGTTTCCGCTGGCAATTACGTAATAGTGTGCCTGGGTTTCTGCATGCTCCTTTGCTGGGACATTTGCTGGTGCTGGCATTCGGTGCAGGGTTGTGGATGCATTCAGGATTGGGGGCACTTGGATTACGCTTGTTGCAGAAACGTGGAAAGTGTACCCGTAAAGAAAAGCGGGCATTGGGATGGAGTATCGTAGCGGGAGCCATATGTTTGTTTATCGGTATTGTATTGGCATGGGGACCGTGGGGTGTTGTGCGAAGTATAACAGGTGGGTTAAGAAACTCTCCATTGGCCGAGGGATTTACCAGTTTATTGTCGGTAATGGTAGGGATGATGGCTATGGTGTATGGCTTTGCAATCGATATGTACCGTACCGACCGTGATTTGGTACGAGGTCTGTCGTATGGCTTTGTTTATTTTTCGGGCTATTTTATTACATTGTTTTTCGTAGTGCAGTTTTTTGCCTCTTTACACTATACAGGGCTTGATGCCTTGTTAGGGATAAGTCCTGTAGCATTTCGCATCTGTTATACCGTATGTGCATTGGGCATGTTGTTCTTTTCGGGGAATAAGCCTGCAAGAGACAGGGACAACAGATGATGTGGTTTCTGGCTTTTTACAACAAAAGCGGGCAAAAAAGAAAGAATCTGATAAGATTGAAAAGAGAAGTGTGATGATATTTGAGAAATTAAAAAATGTAAAAAAAAGAGGCGTGTCTCGTTTTGTCAAAGAAAAAGCGTATATTTGCTCAGCGAAAAAAAATTTATAATAATCATAAGATATGAAAACATTTTTGTGGATGGCAACCGCCGGTATGTTGGCGTTTGCTTCTTGTCAGAACAAACCGGGTTACACAATTAATGGTACAATTGCCGATGTAGCTGATGGTGAGATGGTGTATTTGCAGAATTTTGTGGATGGACAGATGATTAACCTCGATTCTGCAGTAGTTAAAGGTGGGGCTTTCCAGTTCAAGGGAGATGCTGATACGATTGCTGCAAGCCGTATCGTATCCTATGCTCCGAAAGGTATGAGTTCCCCGGTATTCCTCGAAGCAGGAACTATTACGATGGAATTGAATAATGAACTGTCGAAGGTATCAGGTACTGTATGTAACGATGCTTACCAGAAGTTCATTGAAGAGTTTTATGCAATCAATAAAGAAATGCGTGCGTTGTATGAGCAGACTCAAAATGATTCATTGAGTGAAGAACAACGTAAGGAAGCCGAAGAACAGCTTAATGTGAAAGATAGCTTAAGCCGTGAAATTATTTATAATACAATTTCTTCGAATATCACCAATGTGGCAGGTGTACAGCTGTTGACTCGTTTTTCAAGCTCGTTCCCGTCAGAACGTATCCAGCCGTTGGTAGATCAGATTCCTGCTTCTATTGCTGCCAATAACGAAGGTGTCGCTCAGCTGAAAGAGCACTTGGCTACTTTGGCTAAGACTGCTGTAGGTCAGAAGTTTGTAGATTTCACCATGAATACTCCGGAAGGAGAAAGTGTAAAATTGTCTGACTTCATTGGCAATAATAAATATACACTGATTGATTTTTGGGCAAGCTGGTGTGGTCCTTGTCGTGCTGAAATGCCGAATGTCGTAGCTGCTTATAAAAAGTACAGTGCCAAAGGTTTTGGTATCGTAGGTGTATCTCTTGACCGTGATGCAGAAGCATGGAAGAAAGCGATTAAAGATTTGAATATTACATGGCCGCAGATGTCTGACCTGAAAGCTTGGGAATGCGAGGGTGCCAAATTGTATGGTGTACGTGCTATCCCTGCTACAGTATTGGTAGATCAGGAAGGAAATATCATTGCGCGTGACTTGCGTGGTGAAGACATTGCTGCCAAGCTGGCTGAATTATTGAAATAATATAATTTATCTGATATAAAATAAACACCCGAGGGTGCATCTGTTTTAGATGTACCCTCGGCGTGTTTTATGGGGGATTATTTACAATGTTCCTTTGCTTGATGGTATTTCGAAGTGATAGATATCCCGGCGGATAGCCATTTTCAGGCTTCGGGCAAAAGCTTTGAAGATACCTTCTATCTTATGGTGTTCATTTTCACCTTCAGCACAGATGTTCAGGTTCATCCGGGCGACATCGCTTAACGACTTGAAAAAATGCAAGAACATTTCGGTAGGCATATCGCCTATCTTTTCCCGGTGGAACGAGGCATTCCATACTAGCCAGGAGCGTCCTCCGAAATCGAGTGCTACCCGGCACAGACAATCGTCCATCGGTAGGCAATAGCCGTATCGTTCGATACCACGTTTGTTCCCCAAGGCTTGGTTTAAGCATTCGCCCAATGCTATTGCCGTATCTTCGATGGTGTGATGCTCATCTACCTCCAAATCTCCTTTTACATCAATGTCCAAGTCGATTCCTCCGTGTTTGGCTATCTGTTCCAGCATGTGATTGAAGAAGCCTAATCCGGTTTGTATGTGGCATGTACCATTCCCGTCCAGATTCATGCAGATGTGGATATCTGTTTCCTTGGTAGTGCGACGCACTTCTGCAGTACGTTCTCCGGCAAAAAGAAATTCTGCAATTTTGTTCCAATCGGTAGTGGCAAGGACACAGGTCTTTTTCAGGTCAGCCTCTTTTATCATTGACATATCCGGTTGTAATAAGATAGCCCGGCATCCTAGGTTTTTTGCCAGTTCTACATCCGTAACACGGTCGCCTATTACAAAACTGCCGGCAAGGTCGTATGTGTCATTGTCCAGAAAATCGGTCAGCATACCCGTACGGGGCTTTCGGGTAGGGGCATTCTCTTCAGGGAAAGAGCGGTCGATACAGATGCGGTCGAAGGTAATGCCTTCATTGGCAAAAGTTTTCAGTATGAGGTTATGTACGGGCCAGAAGGTTTCTTCGGGAAAGGAACTTGTCCCCAATCCGTCTTGATTAGTTACCATGACAAACTCAAAATCCAGTCTTGTCCGGATGAAATGCAGGTTGCGGAACACATAAGGATAAAATTCCAGCTTTTCGAAAGCGTCGAGCTGGTAATCGACAGGTGGTTCGATAACGAGTGTTCCGTCACGGTCTATAAAAAGGACTTTCTTTTTCATTTCGTATCAGATGTGCTATAGTTTCGTAATGCTTCCAGTAACTTGTCGTTTTCCGGGCGTGTGCCGATGGTAATGCGCAGGCAATCTTCGCAAAGTGTAACATTCGAACGGTTCCGTACGATGATGCCTTGTCCTACCAGATAGTCGTAAATGGCTTTGGCATGGGTTACACGTGTCAGGAAGAAGTTGGCATCAGTCGGGAATATACGTTTGCAGCACGGCAGTTGTGCAAATGCTTTCATTAATCGTGTGCGTTCTTCCAATACCGAATTTACCCAGCGTTGTACCTCATAATGACGTTGCATCATGCTGATGGCCTCCTGCTGGGTAAGTCGGTTGATGTTGTAAGGGTATTTTATTTTCGTAAAGATGCCGATGAT
This sequence comes from Bacteroides sp. An19, assembly GCF_002160215.1. Lineage (NCBI taxonomy): Bacteria > Pseudomonadati > Bacteroidota > Bacteroidia > Bacteroidales > Bacteroidaceae > Bacteroides > Bacteroides sp. An19. The sequence goes on from NZ_NFKD01000003.1 coordinate 156,431, forward strand.
TTCCGGTGAGGCGAATGCCATTCCCAACCGGATGGCAGCGCACCCCCATGCTTTCGAGAAAGTCTGCAGGATAATCAGATTGGGATATTCGTCAAGGATACCTGTGAATGACGGCTGGTCGGAAAAGTCGGCGTATGCCTCGTCTACGATGACAATGCCTTGGAATTCATTGAGCAAGGTAATGATTTCCTTGGAGTCGAGGTTGTTTCCGGTCGGATTATTGGGCGAGCAGAGGAATATCAGCTTGGTATTGTTGTCTGAAGCGTTGAGCAAGTCTGCTGCTTTGAACTGGAACTTCTCATCCAGCAGTACTTTCCGGTATTCTACATCATTGATGTCTGCACATACCTGGTACATGCCATACGTAGGGTGTATGGCAACTACATTGTCTATGCCCGGCCTGCAGAAGGCACGGAATGCCAAATCAATAGCTTCATCGCTTCCATTGCCCAGGAAGATTTGTTCGGGAGCTACTTTTTTCACAGGGGAAATCAGTCCTTTCAGTTCCCGTTGCAACGGGTCAGGGTAACGGTTGTTGGGTATGTTATAAGGATTTTCGTTGGCATCGAGAAATACCGAAGCGCTTTTTCCGCTGTATTCATCACGGGCAGAAGAGTAAGGTTTCAGTGCCCATATATTGGGGCGTGTCAGTTCTTGTAATGGTTTCATTCGTTCACGGTTTTACGGTTTGTTTTCAGGTTTATTCAGTCGAGCCGTACGGTAACGGCATTTTTATGTGCATCCAGCTGTTCATTGGCTGCCAGTATTTGGATGGCAGGTCCTAAGCGCCGTATTCCTTCTTTCGTGATTTCCTGGAAGGTGATTTTACGGATAAAGCTATCCAGGCTGACTCCGCTATATGCCTTGGCATAGCCGTTGGTAGGTAAGGTATGGTTGGTACCTGACGCATAGTCGCCGGCACTTTCCGGAGCATACGGCCCCATGAATACCGAGCCGGCATTGACTATCTGTTCTGCCACATCTCTGTAATTTTGGGTCTCGATAATCAGGTGTTCGGGAGCGTATTCGTTTACCATGTCAATGGCTTCTGCCAGGTCTTTTACCAGAATCAGTTTGCTGGAACGGAGCGAAAGTTCGGTCAATGCTTTGCGGGGAAGCGTGGCGAGCTGGCGCTCTACTTCTGCTTTTGTCTTTTCCAGCAACTGTTCCGATGTGGTGATGAGGATGGCTTGGCTATCGGCACCGTGTTCGGCTTGAGACAGCAGATCGGAAGCAACATATACCGGGCTGGCAGTTCCGTCGGCAAGTACGGCTACTTCCGATGGACCTGCAGGCATATCGATGGCTACCTCACGCAGGGACACCTGTTGTTTGGCTACGGTTACGTATTGATTTCCCGGACCGAATATCTTGTATACTTTGGGAATGCTTTCTGTACCGTAAGCCATGGCTGCTATGGCTTGTACGCCTCCCGCTTTGAATACTTTTTTTACACCAGCCATGCGTGCTGCGTAAAGGATGGCTGGGTGTATTTTCCCTTTTTGTCCGGGAGGGGAGCAGAGTACGATTTCCTTGCAGCCGGCTATTTGGGCGGGGATGGCAAGCATCAGTACGGTAGAGAAGAGGGGGGCTGTACCGCCTGGTACATATAGTCCTACTTTTTCAATGGCTACAGCTTTTTGCCAGCAGGTCACGCCCGGTGTGGTTTCTATTTTTTTGCTTTCGAAACGTTGGGCTGCATGAAAGGTACGGATGTTGGCTGAAGCTTGCCGGATGGCTTCTTTCAGTTCGGGTGCAATCATGTTTTCTGCTTCTTTAAATTCGGTTTCGTCTACGGCGAGCGATTCAAGTTTTACTTTGTCGAATTGTTCTTCGTATGCGATGATGGCGCGGTCTCCTTCGGTGCGTACTTTATTGATGATGGTGTTTACTGCATCGCGTATGTCTTCGGTATGGAGTGCCGAACGTTTCAGTATCTCTTTCCATTCGGAACGTTCCGGATAACGTATGATGTTCATAAGCGTTTTGAAGTTAAGTGTTTGTTAAAAATAATGATGCGCAAAATAAAGATATATGAATGTCCGCATCTTGCCGATTAACTTGTAGGGGCAGGGTTTGCCTGCCCGAATACATCCACGCAGGCGCATACGGGCGGGCGACCCCCACCCCTACATTGGCTCATTGCGGATATTCAATTAAAGATATATTACTTTGCCGTTTCAGTTATCTTCGTGGACTGCAGCAGTTGACTGAAATGGCTTATGAATCATGCCAGTCAGGAGTTAAAAGGGAGTTAGATGGAGTTATTGCCCACTTGGTGGGCTGGAAGCTAGATGCCAATACCTCTTGCACTGTTTTCAGAAGCAGGACTATTGGCCTTTAACACCTGAACGAAGTGATAACTCCTATGGAATATACCTACGTTTAACTCCTGATTCGCATGAATATATCTTCGTTTTGAAGGGCGTTTTATAATATCATTTTTTCTATCGGGATAACCAGTATGCCTTGTGCGCCTAGCGCTTTCAGCTTACCGATAATTTCCCAAAAGCATTTTTGGTCGAGTACTGTATGTACACTGCTCCATCCTTCTGTAGCCAGCGGCATGATGGTGGGGCTTTTCACTCCAGGTAATACTTCGATGATTTCCTGCAGTTTGTCGGTAGGGGCATTCATCAGTACATATTTTTTGTCTTCAGCTGCTTTTACGGCTTCGATGCGGAAGAGAAGTTCGTCAAGAATGGTTTTCTTTTCGGGCGAGAGTCCGGGATAACCGATTAGTACGGCTTCGCTTTTCATTACTACTTCCACTTCTTTCAGGTTGTTGCTGATAAGTGTGGAGCCGGAACTGACAATATCGAAGATGGCATCTGCCAGTCCGATACCTGGAGCTATCTCTACAGAGCCGGTTATAACGTGGATGTCTGCCTGGATACCGTTGCGTTCGAGGAAGTTGCGTAGTATCCCCGGGTACGAAGTGGCAATTTTCTTGCCGTTAAACCACGATAGCCCTTGATAATTTTCTTCTTTGTGTATGGCTAGTGAGAGACGGCATTTACTGAATCCGAGACGATAGATGATGTCTGCTTTTTCGTTGCGTTCTACAAATTCGTTTTCGCCTACAATGCCTATGTCTGCCACTCCGCTGGCTATGGTTTGCGGAATGTCATCATCGCGCAGGAATAAAACTTCGACTGGGAAATTGCTGGCTTGGGTGAGCAATGTCCGTTTCGATGTAGAGATTTTAATGTCTGCTTCGGAAAGCAGAGCCATGGTGTCGTCGAATAAACGACCTTTGGATTGTACGGCAATTCTTAGCATGTTATTTCTGTTTTTTAGTTGTTTCAAAAAGCAAAAAGGCTTACCGTATTTACGGCAAGCCTTTTTTATCTTATAATAATCAAATTACACGACCTTCAGCCTACCGTATATTTACGTCAGGTAATGATGGTGGCGATGTGTTGTGTAATTTCTCATATTTGTTCTCTTGTTTTTTTCTTTCGTTTGCAAATGTAAAGTGTTTGCGTGTAATATCCAAATATTTATCAGGAAAAAAGTTCTTTTACTTTCAACTTTTCCTTTTTGTGGGCGTACTTAGAAGCTGTTTTGAATTTATCGTGCGATGATTTGGGATGAGTTTTTGAGGCATTTTCGCTTCTGTGATGAGGAAGATAGCGGGCTATCTGACGAAGAACAGGAGCGAAAAAGACCAA
>NZ_NFKD01000030.1:0-49154 GCF_002160215.1 Bacteroides sp. An19
TGGTCCTTTTCGCTCCTGTTCTTCGTCAGATAGCCCGCTATCTTCCTCATCACAGAAGCGAAAATGCCTCAAAAACTCATCCCAAATCATCGCACGATAAATTCAAAACAGCTTCTTAATGGACAAGATGCGGACATTAAAGATAAATCTTTGCGCCTCTACGTTTGTTTTTTCCCGATTCATTTCCGACTAACTATAAAAACCGTATCTTTGCATATCACTTAAAACCATACGCTTATGTGCTCGGAAGGAATCGTAGAAAGATACGTCAACTTTTATACCGACTTCGCATTCAAGAAGCTCTTCGGTACGGAAATCAACAAAGAACTGCTCATCAGTTTCCTCAACGCCCTGCTACACGGAAGGGAAAAAATAGAGGACATTACCTACCTGAACGCCGAACACCTTGGCACGCAGGAATACGACCGGCGCGCCGTGTTCGATGTGTATTGCAAGAACGAGAAGGGAGAACATTTCATCGTGGAGATGCAGAAAGGTGAACAGCAGTTCTTCAAGGACAGAAGCATCTATTATTCGACATTCGCCATCCGGGAGCAAGCTCCACGGGGGGATTGGAACTACGAACTGAAGGGTATATACACCATCGGCATCCTGAACTTTTCCATTTATCCAGATAATACGGACTTCTACCACGAAATCAAGCTGATAGACATCGACACCAAGGAAATATTCTACGACAAGTTGACATTCATCTACCTGGAAATGCCCAAGTTCACCAAGGAGGAAGACAAATTGGAGACGCTCTTCGACAAGTGGTTGTACGCCATACGGAATCTTGCCACACTCATGAAACGGCCGGAAGCCCTGCAAGAGATGGTTTTCACACGGCTGTTCGAAGCCGCTGAAATAGCGAAGTTCGACCGAAAGGAACGATACGAATACGAAGAAAGCCTCAAAAACTACAGAGACTGGATCAGCGTAATAGAAACTGCGGAAAACAAAGGGGTAGCAAAAGGGCACGCAAAAGGATTGGAAGAAGGAATTGCCAAAGGCAGAGAACTTGGTGAAAAGGAAAAAGCCATTGCAATAGCCCGCCAACTAAAAGACATGAACATCGATGTAGAGGTAATCTCCAGAAGCACCGGACTGGACATTAAAGAGATAGAAAGAATTTGAAATACGCCCCTACGGTTGACTGTTTGCGATATTCATAAGATACAAAAAATGCATCCGGTTGGACGATTGTGGCATAACCTTGTACGATTTCACCCTTTTTTGTCCCGTTTTTTTCCTTACTTTGCTGACAGAACAAAAAAAGAAAAAATATGATGAACCTCAGTATGCTGTTAGCAAGCGCGGCTGCCCTGCTTTCGTATGCAGCCCATGACACCCTTCCTGCCAGCCAACCCTATCCGCTTCCGGAAGGAAAAGCAATCTACCAACCTGAAGAATTTGCCGGACAAAACTGGCAAATAGACACCTGCCGGTACAGTTACGCCCGGATGGATTATACCGAAAACACAGCCATCTTTTGGGAAAAAGGCTTCGGCAAAGATTTGGCCAATCCTCCACAATTGAATGGACACGACATGCACGTTGATTTGGAACACCTGAAAACGAAGCTGGAGGAATTTTATACCTTTTTCCGCGATAGCTTAAACTTTGTCAACCCAGGCTCGTATAGCGAACGTTACCGTATGATGGTGATGCTGATGCATTCGCTGGACGGTACGGCATACGGAGGGGCTTACGATAACAAGATAGGAGCCTTTTGGGCTGCGCCAAACCGGCTACAAGACCCGAACCTGAATGCCGTGGCACACGAACTGGGGCATAGCTTCCAGCTTCAGATGCTGGCAGACGGCAGTTCCTGTTGGGGTGAGAAACAGGGAGGTTTTTTCGAAATGACTTCACAATGGATGTTGTGGCAAGTCAATCCCAACTGGATTGCCGAAGAAACCTATCATTGGGATGCTTTTAAACAAGCCTCGCACAAGGCTTTCCTGCACGACGAAAATGTATATCGTTCGCCGTATGTATTGGAATACTGGAGCGAACGCAACGGACTGGACTTCATCGCCGAGCTTTACCGGAAAAGCACCGCAGACGAAGACCCCGTACGGACCTACCAACGCCTGAAAGGTTTCAAGGAAGGAGAAAACTACAAATTTGTAGATGAAATGTTCGACTGCTATTGCCATCTGGTGAACCTCGACTTCAAACGGGCTTTTGCCGAAACCCGTCCATTTGCCAATTCGTTCGAAAACTTTAAGCCTTATATGACCCAAGAGTCCGATGGCTATTGGCAGGTAAAAGCAGAGCGCTGTCCGGAAAATTACGGTTTTAACGCTATCCGGCTTGATGTGCCCGAACCTGGTACGACGGTGAAAGCCGACTTCAAAGGGTTACAAGGCAAAGAAGTTCCAGCTGGATACCCGGGTTATAAGAATCCCCTTCATGAGGCTGCCTATTACCGTTATGGGCTGGTGGGGGTAACCGAAGAAGGGGAAACTTTGTTCGGTACGTCGGGAAGCACAGATGCGGACAATCAAACCGGCGCTGTTTCGTGGACTGTGCCCGAAGGTAAGAAATTGGCTCATTTATGGCTGATAGTAACTGCCGGTCCGCATGATACTCACCGGTTATTACAACAAGTACCGTTGGCACAATGGCCTTATAAAGTGAAACTGACGAATACACGTATCTTATAATCGTAAAAATCGTCTAACAAAATGCAATAATCGTCCAAAAGTTGCGAATAACATCGGCTTTCGGACGATATTCGCATAGTTTAAGACTTCTATGGTACGCTATTCAATTCTTTTTGCTTTGCTTTGCAAACGGAAATAACCCTAAATGCATGAACACATGAAAAAGACATCTTTTTTTCTCGGGATAATTTTCAGCCTTGTCGGAATCGTGTCGCAAGCAAAAGACTATACGTTGCTTTCGCCCGACAAGCACTTGAAGGTTACAGTAACAGACGGAAACAGTCTGTTGACATACTCGGTATATCATAACAATTCTCTCATACTTAAAAGCAGTCAAATAGGTTTGGTGGCCCTTGACGAACAACTTACTGCCGGGAAAGCAGTGAAAGTTACTTCGAAAAAGTCAAGGGAGGTTGTTCAGGATGTAACATCTCCTTTTTATCGCTTCAAGTCATTCCGTGCTGTGTGCAACGAAATGGACTTGAAGCTGAAAGGTGATTTCGGCGTTATCTTCCGGGTATACAATGAAGGCATCGCCTATCGTTTTTACACAACCATGGGTAAAGACAAAGAATTGGTCATTGCCAATGAAACGGCGGAATTCAATTTCCCTGATAACTATACGGCATACCTGCCTTACACGACCAACGAAGAAAAGCCAATGGCAATGGCATATCAGGCAACCTACGATGTAAAACCTCTTTCGGAAACACGCAAGCAACTGGCCTTTCTTCCGGTAACCGTAGATTGCGGAAGTGTAAAGGTGACGTTGCTGGAATCGGACTTGGAAGCCTATCCGGGTATGTTCGTCGAACCTACCGGAACAAATGGACTGAAAGGTGTATTTGCCTCTTATCCTAAAAAGACAGACTATTATCCGTGGCGCAAACAATTATACGTAACCGAAACGGAGAATTTCATTGCGAAAGTAAAAGGCACACGTGAATATCCATGGCGCATCCTTGCTGTTACAGAAAAAGACAGCGAGATGCCGGTCAACAATTTAGTTTATGCCTTAGCATCGCCGAACCGTATCGGAGATTACAGCTGGGTAAAGCCTGGCAAGGTGGGTTGGGAATGGTGGAACGACTGGAACTTAAAAGGAGTAGGCTTCAGTACAGGCATCAACATGGACACCTATAAATATTATATCGACTTTGCTTCCCGTAACGGACTGGAATACATCGTAATGGACGAGGGCTGGTACGATCCCAAGAGCGGAGATATGCTTACTACCATTCCGGCTATTGACTTGCCCGAATTGGTAGCATACGGGAAAAACAAAGGTGTAGGTATCGTGTTGTGGACGGTATTTAACGTACTGGACGAGCAGTTGGAAGCTGCTTGTAAAAAATATGCTGATATGGGCATCAAAGGATTCAAGGTAGATTTTCTCGACCGTGATGACCAGACCGCTGTGGAAATGGTTTACCGTATTGCCGAAAAAGCTGCCGAATACAAACTGTTGCTCGATTATCATGGCATTTATAAACCAACTGGACTGAACCGTACTTATCCCAATGTCATCAATTACGAAAGTGTATTCGGGATGGAAGAAGCGAAATGGAGTGAAGTGGAAAAAAATATGCCGCTATACGATGTAACCTTTCCTTACATCCGCATGATGGCAGGACACGTAGACTACACGCCGGGAGCCATGCGCAATGCTACGAAACGTGATTTCAAACCGATGTATTACACACCGATGAGTATGGGAACACGTGCTCATCAGCTGGCTGCCTACATTGTCTACGATTCGCCGTTTACCATGCTTTGTGACGCACCCACCAGCTATATGCGTGAACCAGAATGTCTGAAGTTCATCACCTCCTTACCGGTAGAAACCGATTCAACTTTCATATTGGCAGGTGAGATAGGCAAATACATCGTAACCGTACGCAAGAAAGACATCAACTGGTTTGTAGGCGGTATGACCAATTGGGACGAACGGGATCTGACCGTTGACTTCTCCTTCTTGGACGAAGGCGAAACCTATTTCTGTACGCTGATGAAAGACGGCATTAACGCTTCGAAGCAAGCCGAAGACTATGTTTGCGAACAATTTGAAGTGACGCGCGATACCCGGCTCAAGTTGCACTTGGCTTCGGGAGGTGGTTTCGCTCTGAAACTGGAGGTCTGTCCGAAGCACAGTGCTGTAACCGGCATACCTGAAGGCAAACTAATACCAGACTTTTATAAGAAATATATCGAGACAAAAGGACTCTATGTCACCTCTTCGGAACGAGTAAGCGACAAAGCCCTGCTGAAAGCTTGCGATATCATCAGCCTTATGTTGGCAAAACGTCCCGATATCACAGCACACATGGTAGAAAAAGGTTGCCACGTAATGGTAATCGGTAAAGAGGAAGAAACCTGCGACCTGCCCGAATTCGCGCATATCTGCAATTGCGAGGACAGTATCAAATACTGGAACAAGCGTGCCCGTGGCTTTGGAGGTGCGCCTGAAGATACCTACTCGTCCAGTTGCGGTGAAGAAAACCTGCTGGCCCTGCCGCAAGACAAATACGTAGGCGAAAACATCCTGGTTCACGAGTTCGCACACCTGATTCATACCATCGGTATTGTAGGCGTAGAGCCTGATTTCGATGAACGGCTGGAAGCACTGCGCCAGAACGCCATACAGAAAGGGCTATGGAAAGACACCTATGCCATCAGTTGCAAAGAAGAATATTTTGCCGAATGTACGCAATCGTTCTTCAACTGCAACCGCTATGCAGAAAAGGCAAACGGCGTGCATAATCAGGTGAACAACCGCACCAAGCTGAAAGCATACGACCCGGACATGTACAACCTGTTGAAAGAGTACTTTTACGAGATTGATTTACCTTTATACAATAATTGTAAAGCTGAAGACTAAAGAACCATGAAAAAGCTATTGTACATCCTGCTGCTGACCGGCACAGCATTGACCACGCAAGCGCAAGAAGTGAAATGGAACACGCCGGGAGCTGGAAATCCTTTTCTTCCGGGCTATTTTGCCGACCCTACAGTCAAGAAATTTGGAGATACCTATTATATATATGCCACTACCGATGGAAGTGGTGCAGGATTCGGTCCTTCGCAATTATGGTGTAGCAAGGATTTCGAAAACTGGACACTCATGCCCATGAACTGGCCCGACAGTCACTGGATATGGGCACCCGATGTAATGCAGCATACCGACGGCACTTACCGTTTGTTCTATTGTCAGCCTTGCAACCTGTATGAAGGCATAGCGGAGACACCGCGCGGCCCGTGGAAAAATATCTTAGGAGAAAGCGAAGCCGTACTGGTGCCCGACCGCTTTGTAAAAAACGCCATCACATTGGACGGACAAACGTTTGTAGACGATGACGGCTCGGTATACTTGTATTGGGGTACATGGGGCATCTACAAAGGATTCGGATGTGGTGCCGGAAAGATGACCCCCGACCTGAAAGGATTCAGCGAAACCCGCCTGATACCGAATACGGAAGTAACCGATTTCTTCGAAGCACCGTTTGTCATGAAGAAAGACGGCATCTATTACTTCATGTATTCGTCCGACTCGTGCCACGACAGCACCTACCACGTACAATACGCCACAGCCACCAGTCCTCTGGGACCTTATACATATAAAGGAACCATCTTGAAGACTTCGGCAGACGGCACGATACACGGACCCGGACATCACAGCATACTGCAAGAAGGGGACGACTACTACATCGTTTACCACCGGCATGACAATCCGCACTCTACCCGTGGATTCCATCGCCAAGTGTGCATCGACAAACTGACTTTTCGTGCTGACGGAACCATCGAACCGATAGAAGGTACCCACAGCGGTATAGGCAAACTGGGTAAAAGCATACTGACCTCGCCCAACCTGGCTTACCGTAAACCTGTACGTGCCTCATCTTATTACGATGACCATTTCCTGCCTGAATATGCCGTAGACGACAACAACGGTACACTTTGGCGTCCGCGCGGCATGGGACAAGAGTGGATTGAAATCGACTTGCAAAAGGTAGAAACCGTAAAAACCATCTGGACTCAGTTCGAATACGGCACGTCTTATTACCAATATGTCATTGAAACGTCTGTCGATGGCAAGACATGGACTGTATTTGCCGACAAACGCTCAAACTACCTGGCAGGAAGCCCGATGGTGGACTTCGGTGATACCCAGGCCCGCTACATCCGCCTGACCACTACGGGTACACAAAAGAACGGATTTGCCGGAGCGTTGTGGAACATCAAAGTGTTCGGTGCATACGAAACAGCCTCGCCTCAATTATGGATGGGGCTTTCGGGAGAAGACTGGAACGGGACAGAATGGAAAAATGACGGCGGTATGCTGGGAGGAACTTTCCGACTGAAAGCCGGACAAATCAGCCGCCAACGCTTGAAAGGCCAGGAGGCCATCGTATTGGCACCGGGTAGCGTATTAGAATACACATCGCCGGTATTGAAGCCTACCCAAGCACATACAGCGACCGTATGGATATACAAAGACTCCCAATGGACATCAACAGACACCGACAGCTATCTGACCAACGGTGGTATCCGCATTGAAGCAGGAAATGAACCGCTGACACTAACCAATTTCCGCTATTACAACTGGAAGCAGGAAGAGGCAGAAAAACAATACGATGCCACTACCGGACTGGTGCGCATACAGCCGTCCGACCGTCACAAACAAGGATTACTCGTGTCGCTCTCTGCCGATGATTTTACCGCAGGCGATACCGTAGCCTACATCCCCAACAAAGGCATCGAAGGTGTATTCGAAGCACAAGACGCTCCGGCAATCGTCAAAGAGGTAGAAGGAAAGAAAGCTTTCAGCTTCGAAGGCAAACAAGTGTTCCGCTCCAGCTTCCCGCTTCCGGCTACCTTGGCCGACAATGCGCCTTATACCCTGGAAGCCTGGATATGGAATCCCGAACTGAGCGAAAACGAATGCATAGCCGACTTTACCAGCAGCCACGATGAATTAGAGAAAATCATGTTGGTCAACGGCACCGAACCGCGCTGCGGCATGCTGAACCATTACGGCTGGTATGAAGACGTAGGCTACAAAGATGCAGCCGCTCTGGCAGGCAAATGGCAACACATCTATGTAGAATTCGACGGAAGAACCGAAAAAGTATACATAAACGACCAGCTCATCAGCAGTAAAGACATTCAAATCCTGGTGAAACCCATCCAATTTGTAACATTGGGACTGAACGCTGAAAACGCATGGCCGTTCACCGGATACCTGCATTCGCTGAAACTATGGGATGAATGGATTCCATTCGAAAAATAATTAATCCACATAAAAATACACAACCATGAAAAAACTGATGATTTCCGCTTTGCTCTTTTCTATCGTAACAGGAGAAGCATATGCACAAAAGGGAACGGCGGCACATGGGTATCCTATCGATCCCGTTCCGTTCACTTCTGTAAAGATTACAGATTCTTTTTGGGGACAACGGCTGAAGGCGAGCCGTGAAACAACTATTCCGTTGGCATTCAGCAAATGTGAAGAGACGGGACGTTATAAAAATTTTGAGATGGCCGCTCATCCAAGCGATACCATCAAGGTAGGCGGATTGTCTTTCGATGATACCGATGTATATAAAACCATTGAAGGAGCCAGCTACCTGCTCCAAACCTATCCCGACAAGAAACTGGAAAAATACATCGACAGTGTGTTGACCATTGTCGCCGCTGCACAAGACCCCGACGGCTACCTGTATACATCACGTACGATGAATCCCAAACATCCGCACGAATGGGCGGGGAGCAAACGTTGGGAGAAAGTAGAGGAACTGAGTCACGAATTCTATAACTTGGGACACATGATAGAAGGCGCTATCGCTCACTACCAGGCTACTGGAAAACGTAATTTTCTCGACATCGCTATCCGTTATGCAGACTGCGTATGCCGTGAAATCGGTGACGGTCCCAACCAGGTGGTACGTGTACCGGGACATCAGATTGCCGAAATGGCACTTGCCAAGCTATACCTCGTTACCGGTGATGAAAAATACCTGAAACAAGCCAAATTCTTCCTCGACAAACGTGGCTACACATCACGTCGTGACGAATACAGCCAGGCACACAAACCGGTCATCGAACAAGACGAAGCGGTAGGACACGCCGTGCGGGCCACTTATATGTATGCCGGCATGGCAGATGTGGAAGCCCTGACAGGAGACACATCGTATGTACATGCCATCGACCGCATTTGGGACAACATTGTAGGCAAGAAGCTCTACATTACCGGCGGTATCGGAGCCACCAGCAACGGCGAGGCTTTCGGAGCCAACTACGAACTGCCCAATATGTCGGCTTACTGCGAAACCTGTGCGGCTATCGGTAATGTGTATGTCAATTACCGCCTCTTCCTGTTGCATGGCGACGCCAAATATTACGATGTACTGGAACGTACGCTTTACAATGGATTGATTTCGGGCGTATCGCTCGACGGCGGAGGATTCTTCTATCCCAATCCCTTGGAATCTATGGGACAACACCAGCGTCAGCCCTGGTTCGGATGTGCTTGCTGCCCGTCGAACATCTGTCGCTTTATTCCTTCGCTTCCGGGATATGTATATGCTGTAAAAGACCGCAATGTATACGTCAACCTTTTCATGTCGAACAACGCGACACTGAAAGTTAACGGCAAGAAAGTAGAACTGTCACAAACCACTTCGTATCCTTGGAACGGAGATGTCACCATCACCGTAGACCGTAACAGTGCCGGACAATTCGCCATGAAAGTCCGCATACCGGGCTGGGTACAAAATCAAGTCGTGCCGAGCGACCTGTATATGTACACTGACGGACTGCGCCCCAAATACAGCGTGAAAGTAAACGGTGAAGAAATGAATGCTGAACTGCAGCAAGGCTATTTCACCATCGACCGGAAATGGAAGAAAGGCGACCAGGTGGAAGTGCACTTCGACATGGAACCGCGCACCGTCAAAGCCAACAACAAAGTGGAAGCCGACCGTGGACGCATTGCGATAGAAAGAGGCCCGATTGTATATTGCGCCGAATGGCCCGACAACGACTTCGACGTACTGAGCATCCTGATGAACCGCACACCGAAATTTGAAGTGGTGAGCAAACCCGACCTGCTGTACGGCATCAATGAAATCAAAACTCAGGCACAAACCCTGGAATATGACAACAACGGACGCCTCGTTGCAAAAGACCATACACTGACCCTGATTCCTTACTACGCATGGGCACATCGTGGTTCGGGCAACATGGCGGTATGGTTGCCTTATGAAGTAAACGCTACCCGTCCGACAGCTATCCCCACATTGGCATCGAAAAGCAAGGTAGATGCATCTCACAAAGGTTCATCGCTTTCTTCTATCTCCGACGGACTAGTGCCAAAAGATGAGAACGACCGTACCATTCCTTATTATCATTGGTGGCCTAAAGAAGGGACAACCGAATGGATTTCATACGAGTTCCCTGAAGAAATGACCGTCTCCAGCTCTACGGTTTATTGGTTCGATGACGCTCCATGGGGCGGATGCCGTGTCCCGAAGTCATGGAAGATTTACTACAAGGACGCAGCAGGTGCATGGACTCCGGTTCAGAACCTGAACGACTACGGCGTAAAGAAAGGCGACCCGAACATCGTTGATTTCGAACCGGTCAAAACCAAAGCCGTCAAATTGGAAGTCGTATTACCAGAGAAAAACGCTTCCGGAATTTATGAATGGGAAGTGAAATAGTATTCAAGTAGTAAAGGAGGTAAAGTAGTAAGGAGATAAAAGAGGTAAAGTTTTGATGATATCGCTAAAAAATAAAGCTTATATTCGAACTTCGCTTCCTTTCTCTCCTTAATACGTTACCTGCACAATATAAACCCGACAAACCAATGAAATATTCCATACTCACAACCGCCGCACTCCTGATTAGCGGTGCGGCTTGGGCGCAAGGCACATTAGAAGATTACAACCGCGCTTACGGACTGCGCGAAAAATACAGTCCGAAATCAGTATACTACAGCAACGTAAACCCGCAGTGGATAGAAGGCACCGATTGTTTTTGGTACATACGAAATACCCCTGAAGGTGAGGAATACGTGAAAGTAGATGCCAGCGAGAAGAAACGCGCTCTTTTATTCGACCCAGACAAGCTATCGGCATCTCTCACTGCAAGCACAAGCAAAGAAATCGACCCGATGCAGCTTCCCATCCGCGGATGCCGTGTGTCGCAAAACCTGGATACCTTGCGCTTCGTTTTTGAAGGAAAGCGCTGGTGCTTCGACATTACCCACAACAAGCTGACCGAGGAAGGCAACCTTCCTGCACCGGGACCGCAACGCCACTGGATGGAACGGGATGATGAGAAAGATGGAGCGCCTGTTACTTCGCCCGATGGCAAGTATGTAGCTTTCATCAAAAACGACAATGTATGCGTACGCAACCTGGCTACCGGAGAAGAAAAGCAACTAAGTCAGGATGGTACGATGGCAAATTATTATTCATCGTATATCTATTGGTCGCCAGACTCGAAGTATGTAGCCTCCTGCCGCATCCGCCCTACCGAGAAACGGTATGTATACTACGTGGAATCATCACCTGCCGACCAGCTTCAGCCCAAACTGCACAAGCAAGAATACGCCAAACCGGGCGATGAACTGCCCTTCAAGGTGCCTTGCATCTTCGGGGTGGAAGACGGTAAACGGCTGATACCTTCTACCGAACTCTTCAGCCACCAGTATGAACTGTACGGACCTATATGGAACAACGACAGCAAAGGAATTACCTTCGAATACAACGAACGCGGACACAAAGTCTACCGGGTACTCGAAATGTCGGTAACTGATGGCAGCGTACGCCCGCTTATCGAAGAAAAGGAAGAAAAATACGTCAACTATCCGCGCATCTACCGCTACTACCTGAACGACGGCAAACGTATCATCTGGTCAAGTGAACGGGATAACTACAACCACCTGTATCTGTACGACCGCGCTACGGCAAGCCCCATCAACCAAATCACCAAAGGCGAGTGGTACGTACGCGAAGTGCAATACGTCGACGAAGCCAACCAGCAGATTTATTTCTCGGCCAACGGGGTGAACAAAGACGAAGACCCGTATCTGATACATTATTACCGCATCGGCTTCGATGGCAAAGGCATGAAAGAACTGACTCCTGAGGAGGGAATGCACAAAGCATGGTATTCATCAGACCATAAATACTTGGTAGATGTCTATTCCAAAGTAGACCAGGCTCCTGTAGCCGTACTGCGCAACGCGGAAAACGGCAAAGTGATGATGGAACTGGAAAAAGCCGATATTTCGAAACTTACCGCCAACGGCTGGAAAGCTCCCGAAGTATTCGCAGCCAAAGGACGCGACGGCAAGACCGATATGTGGGGCATTGTCTACCGTCCGTCCAACTTCGACGCTTCGAAGAAATACCCTGTTATCGAATACATCTACTCTGGTCCGGGCGACCAGTACGTGCCCAAGACCTTCTCACCTTTCAACGGCTACATGTCGGCGATTGCCGAACTGGGCTTCATCGTGGTGCAGGTAGACGGCATGACCACTTCGTTCCGCTCGAAAGAGTTTGAGGAAGTATGCTACAAGAACCTGAAAGACTCCGGACTGGCAGACCACATAGCCTGGCTGAAAGCCCTTGCGCAGAAGTATCCGTACATCGACCTCGACCGTGTAGGTATCTTCGGATGTTCGGCCGGCGGACAAGAGGCATTGAACGCCGTCTTGCTACATCCCGAGTTCTACAAAGCCGCCTATTCAGCTTGCGGATGCCACGACAACCGTATGGATAAGATTTGGTGGAACGAACTGTGGATGGGTTACCCGATAGACGATTCATACAAAGCCTGTTCGAATGTGGAAAACGCCCATCTGTTGAGCCGTCCGCTGATGTTGGTGGTAGGCGAACTGGATGACAATGTAGACCCTGCCTCTACCATGCAAGTAGTCAATGCACTTATCAAAGCCAACAAGGATTTTGAATTGGTGGTTATTCCCGGTGCGCACCACACCATGGGTGAAGCCTTCGGCGAACATAAACGTTACGATTTCTTTGTCCGCCACCTGATGGGAGTTAATCCGCCGGCATGGAGCGAAGTGAAAACAGGAAATCAATAGCTTCTTATAATATGAATATCCTCACGAAACCAGTAGGTAAAAGGAGTTAGAAGGAGTTATGCCTTCGGCAGGAGTTAAAAGCCAATAGCATAAAAGTATTGGTCTTCTAGCTCCTTTTAAGAAGCTGTTTTGAATTTATCGTGCGATGATTTGGGATGAGTTTTTGAGGCATTTTCGCTTCTGTGATGAGGAAGATAGCGGGCTATCTGACGAAGAACAGGAGCGAAAAAGACCAAAAAATCGCCCAAAGCACACACGAAAACGAATACATCAAGCCAAGAAAAACTTTTTGGAGAAATTCAAAACAGCTTCTAACTCCTTGAAATAACTCCTTTTTTACTTTTTGTCGGCTAAATGCGGACATTCATTTTAGGTTTAACTTCTGATTTATATTATTTATGGTAAAATTTCTGTTTCATAATCGGGTTAGATTCAAATTTTCTTTTTATCGTCCTCCTGTTTCGAATACAGATGACAAAGTTTTGAGATTATAGGTAATGGGCAGACATCTCCCGAATGGTGTCTGCAATATCTTTTCTGAAGTATTCGGGAGTAAGGACTTCCATGTCGGTTCCTCTCGAAAGGATTTCTTGTTTGAAATCGAAAGTCGGTTTGATATGGTATTCGAAAATGGAGTATTCATCCGTTGTCTCTACTTCTGTTTGGGAGGAATGTAGTGGCAGGGCACGCACGTATTGCCGGTGTGTGGCAGATACTTTTATCCGTACAGTCTCGACATCCTCATCGTCTACAATGATGCCGAAACAATCGGCAAAGTATCCTTCCGGGTCGAAAGTTTTTGGGTAAGTGAAATGTATGTCTGAAGTAGTCAGCTGGTGTATCCGGTCTAACGAAAACGTGCGCAGGGCGTTACGCTCTTTGCAAAAGCCTACGACATACCAGCGTTGCCTGAACACTTTGATGCAATAGGGCTGTACGGTGTATAGGGTGGGGGTGTCGCGCCAATAACTTTGATGCAGCATGTTCACTTCCAGTCCGTCGCGCATCGCTTCGATAATGGGAGTCAGGAATTGCCTGCCCGACGGTATGTTTTCGAATAAGATGCGACGTTTCAGGTGATGGCTTTCATTGATAAGGTTGTTTACGGCAAACGTGTTGAGCAGCCAGTTGCGTATGCCTCCTTTTTCCATGTCATCAGCATTCTCGATGTAGTAATAATAACCGGCCGTGCGGTCACATTCGATGTTGATGTCGAATACTTGCTCGATAGCGTTGCGCCAGTTATGGAACGTGCGGTGTGGCAGGCTGATACCTCCGCTTAGTTGGGAGCGCATCCACCGTTTGTTGATTTCTTCGAGAGTGATTCTTCCGGCACGGTAGATAGTATCTACCAGCCATATATATTTGTCAAACAGGTCTTTTGTCATGGTTTTTGGTCGTTTAATTTAATCGTAATACATCTTGACGGTCAGGTTGAAGCGTGAAATCTGCATCATGTCCTGCCACGAAAGCTTGTATGTTTCTTTCATGTAGCAGAAGTCTTTTCCCAACCCGTTTGCTTGTTTTTCTTTTAATCTGTCTTCCAAGATGGGATTGTACAGGCGTTGTTGGGGCTGACTATTGTCTTCCGGTTCTTTTTCGTTGACGTAGACATGGTCTCTCATCACACCCCAAAAAGGAGTATATCTGCGCTCTTCTCCGCAAAGCACTCCCCATAAATCGCACTCTTCGTCCGAATAACATCTTTCTTCCGCATCTTCCCTGTCCCAGAATTCCAAGTGCAGTGCAAACCATCTTGGTAGATGCGGATGATGATGTCTTCCAGTATGTCTACCGGCAGCTGGGTCAGGTCATCGTATTCGCATAAATACCCGTCTCTGGGCAACACATCGTGATTGCTCGATTTCCGTGTGGCGAACTGGCGTTCGTAGAAGCGCAGGCAGAAGTTGAGTATCAACTCGATGTAGGCGACAAGGATAGTCCGTTGGTGCACATCGGGATGCCTGCATAATTCTTCCTGTATCTGCTTCATCAGGGCGATGAGGGTAGCCCGTTCCTCGGCGGTCATGTGCAGGGCTTCGTTCACCTGATAGGCAAAGAAGGTAAACTCTTTCATCCGTGCGGCAAGCGGCGTGCCGTGCAGCAGTTCGGGCGAAAACAGCAACGCCCAACCCTCGATGCGGAACACCTCGCCGTTGTCTTCCACACCGCCTATCTGTCCCGGCGACACACAAATAAGCGTTCCCTCCCGATAATCGTACTTGCTGCATCCGTAAGTCAAATCCTCCAAGCAATCATCGCGCAGAAAGAGGGCATAGACGGAGAAACGGGTGCGGCTGTGGCGTATGGGCGGCAGCGCGGCATAGTCGATGACGCTGACCAATGGATGCTGGTCAGCGTGCCCGACGTAGGCGTTGTAGTCGTGGACGGTCTTTGCGTTCAGAATCTTGGGCATGAGTACCATATATTTTATTCATAAATACCATTCTTATAATCCTGTAGATATTGCGTGAACGTCTTTCCCGTCTGCTGCTTGAAGAAGCGCATCAGATGGCTGGGGTCGGAGAAATGGAAATCATCCGCCAGTTCGCTGACGGTGCGGTTGGAGAAGAGCAGCTCGTTCTTCAGTTCTTCCAGCAGACGTTGTTTCAGCAAATGGGCGGCTGATACGCCGAACTGAGCCATGACCGAAGCGTTCAGCGTGATGCGGCTGATGCGAAGCTTGTCGGCATACTCCTGTACCCGCTGCATGGTGCGGATGTGCTGTTCCAGCAAATCCTTGTATTGGAAGGCGTAATTGTTCTTCGCGATTTCTACGGGCAGGCGGTATGCGGCGGCATACGCACGGTTGATAATCAGCAGCAGGTAATAGAGCACGGACACAATGAGGTTGTACGTGTCCGCCACGGGATGCAGCAATTCCTGTTTGATTTTGCCGAGCAGGCGCATGTATTCCGCCAGTTCTTCGGGCGAGGCATACAGGTAGGGCGGCGTATCAGTCTGATAATAGTACAGCAAACGATAGACAAAGAACTTGTCGGCAATGAATGTGCGCATGAAGTCCTCACGGAAAATGAGGAACGTATAGTCCAATGCCGCTTCGTCCACATGCCATTCCTGTTGTTGGTGGGGCGAGAGGAGCAACACCATGCCGTCGTGCAATTCTATCTTGCGGAAGTTCAGCAGCAGAAAACCGTTTGCCTTCCGAAGAAAATAAAAACTGAAGAAGTCCGTCTTGAACCGTTTGTATTCGGTCAGTACAGGGCCGATGTCCTTGTTCGTGGCGGTGTTGATGTAGAAATCCACGCCGCAATCTGTCTTGCTGAACGGCACGCTGACCAGTCGTTCGGGGTTGATTATCTCTTTCATACGCTTGAAGTTTCCGCAAAGGTAATATATTCCTTTATCAAAATGGCATATATTCCCCTGTTTCGGGCATAGAGGTGCGGGAAGATTCTGCCGAACTTTGCAACCGTAAACATTAAAAGCATAGAAGATAATGGAAACAACATCTATCCGTTTGGTGCGCAATGCCACCTTGAGAATCAATTATGCAGGACACAACATCCTTGTCGACCCGTTCTTTGCCGATAAGGGAAGCATGCAGTCGGCAATCGGCGTGTATAAGACCCCACGTGTACATCTGACCATGCCCGTCAGTGAAATAACCGAAGGATTGGACATGGTGTTGCAGACCCACATCCATCCCGACCACTACGATGAAACGGTAAAGCAACATCTGCCGAAGGACATCCTTTATTATACCCAACCGCAGGATAAGGCGACGGTGGAGCAGGACGGCTTCACTCGAGTGGAAGTAATCGAAGACAAGATGACAATGGGGGACATGACCATCTATCGTGTGAGCGGCCATCACGGTTTCGGCAGGATTGGCGAGATAATGGGACCCGTATCGGGCTATGTCTTGACGGCAGAAGGATGCCCAACGGTCTATCTCATGGGAGATTGCAAATGGGAAGACTGCATCCGCGAAATGGCGGAACGGTTCAAGCCCGACTACATCGTGGTGAACAGCGGCGGAGCGGTTTTTCCGGAGTTTTCCAAGGTGGACGGCTGCATCATTCCCGATGAAGCCGAGGTAATGCAAATGCTGGACGAACTGCCTGTACACATCAAGCTGATAGCCGTCCACATGGATGCTACGGATCACGGGCAGACCACTCGCGCCATCCTGCGTAACGAGGCACTGCATCATGGTGTCGATATGTCTCGCCTGCTTATCCCGGAAGATGGGGAAACCACCAAATTATAAATCCTATAAAAAATTACAGAAATGAAAGCAATTAAGAATGTGGCAGCAGCCAAAAACTTCAACGCAATAAGCGTTGGCAAACTGAGTGAACTGAGTGACTATGTGATAGAACTTTCGCCCGAAGTGAAGATTCCGGGAAAGGTGTTCGGAGGTGCGGCACTTCAGGCAACGGGCAGTGAGTTCTCCTTCCAGATGTTCCAGCCCGGCACGGAAACGGGATTCCTTCACACCCACAAGAACCATGAGGAGCTTTATTTCTTCCTTGCGGGAAAGGGTGAGTTCCAAGTAGACGGACAGGTGTTCCCCGTTGAAGAAGGCAGCGTGGTGCGCGTGTCTCCCGACGGTAAGCGCAGCGTGCGCAACAACGGGACAACTCCGCTCGTAATGCTTTGCGTGCAGTATCGGGGCAACACCTTCACGGCAGAAGACGCAACCGATGGCGTGATTCTGAATGAACCGGTGAAGTGGTGAGAAACGAAACAGGTAAAGGCAAAACAATTTTAAGTTTAACCCGCCTTTCTGTCAAGAATTATCTAAGCGACAACCTGCCCGCAGACACCCACGCCGTGCTCCGTGCCCTGCCCAACATCATGGCGGATTTCATGAAAGAAAGCCGTGCTGTGCATTTTGAAGGACTGGGCTGGTTCCGCTACACCACCGTTTCGGCAGGCAACGGCGTTGCCACGAAAGAGGAAGTAAGCAGCGACCAAATCACCGGTCTGCGTGTGCAGTTCACGCCCGACCGCACCCGCAACATGAGCGGCGGCTACACCCGCGCACTGATTGCCGACGAAGGCATCACCTTCATGGAATGGCTGGGCAAGGAAAGCGATGAGACGCAGGTGCCGGAGGAGTATGAGGACGAAGGGCAGACGGAAAATCCGTTGGAATAACTATCCGGTAACGCTATTGAGAAATCCTGCAACGAATTGTCCCGCGTTGCGGGATTTTTTTGCCTTGACAATATTGTATGTTTTGCTAATTGACCTTTTCACCAATACTATTTGAGCCTCACACCAATCATTCGGCAGCTTTTTCGGCGTATCTTTGTATCGTAATAAGAAATCAAACGGATAGGATATGATGAAACGAAAACTGTTATTCTTCACGATGCTGTGTTGCATGGCTTTGTCAGCAAACGCCTGCGGCACGGACGGAACGCATCAGCAGACGACGGAAAATGAGATTACTGGTGGCAGCGATGTGAACGCAAATGATACCGTGGTAAGCGGCGAAGGCTTGTTCGACTTGACCACGGGCGAGAACGGCAAGCCGCCTGTCATTACGCTCAGCAGCGGCTACACCATGCCCGTACTCGGCTTGGGAACATACAGCCTGCATGGAGACGAGTGCATCGATGCCATACTCTCCGCCATCAAGTTAGGCTACCGCAAGTTCGATACTGCCACATTCTACGAAAACGAGGAGGAAGTGGGCGAAGCGATACGCCGCTCTGGAGTGCCCCGTGAGGAGTTCTTCATCTGCACCAAGCTTTATCCCAACGAGTTCGGCCACGCGAAGGAAGCCATCGAAGCATCTCTTGCAAGGCTCAATATCGGCTACGTGGACTTGATGCTGTTGCACCATCCGGGCCGTAACGACGTGGAAGCCTACAAAGCAATGGAGCGAGCCGTGGCGGAAGGCAAGATACGCTCGCTCGGCGTGTCCAACTACTATATAAAGGAGATGACGGAGTTCCTACCGAAAGTGAGCATCAAGCCCGTGATGACGCAGAACGAGATTCATCTCTATTATCAGGAGAAAGAGGTGAGGGAATTTATGCACCGCAACGGCATTGTCATCGAAGGATGGTATCCCTTCGGCGGCAGAGGCTATACAAAGGCGATGTTCAGCAACGAAACCCTCAAGGAGATAGCCGAAGCGCACAGCAAGTCTCCTGCACAAGTCATCTTGCGCTGGGACTTGCAGCACGGCGTGGCGGTCATCCCCGGTTCGAGCAATCCCGACCATCAGAAAGAGAACATCTCCGTGTTCGACTTCGAGTTGACACCGGAAGAAATGGCACGCATTGACGCACTCGACCGGAACGAGAAACATGACTGGTATTGATAATCTAAACAACAGAAGAATATGAAAACAACAGCAATGAAATCAATCTGCACGGCTTTGCTCGTCTGTCTCTGTAGCGCGGGCAGCCTCATGGCACAAGAAAATCAACTTAATACGAATAGCATTATGGAAGAAAAATTGAATTTAACGCAAGAATGGGACAAGGTGTTTCCTCTGAGTGACGAAGTGAATCACAGTAAAATCACGTTCCACAACCGTTACGGCATCACGCTTGCCGCCGACCTGTATGTGCCTAAAGGTGCAACGGGCAAACTGCCTGCCATAGCTGTCTGCGGTCCATTCGGAGCTGTTAAGGAACAGGCATCCGGACTGTATGCACAGGAACTGGCTAAGCGCGGCTTTCTCACAATAGCCTTCGACCCGTCGTTCACAGGCGAGAGCGGCGGTCAGCCCCGTTATGTAGCATCACCCGACATCAATACCGAGGACTTCTGTGCAGCAGTGGACTATCTCTCAACTCGCAACGATGTGAACCCGGAACAGATAGGTATCCTCGGCATCTGCGGTTGGGGAGGCATGGCCGTTAATGCCGCAGCCATCGACACCCGCATCAAGGCCACCGTTGCCGCCACCATGTACGACATGAGCCGTGTCAATGCCAACGGCTATTTCGATGCCGCCGACAATGCCGACGCACGCCACGAACTGCGCCGCCAGCTGAACACCCAGCGTACAGCAGACTATCGCAACGGCTCGTATGAGCTTGCCGGAGGTCTGCCCGATGTAGTGCCCGACGATGCTCCGCAATTTTTGAAAGACTACTTCGCCTATTATAAGACGGAGCGCGGCTACCACAAGCGTTCGCTCAACTCCAACGGCGGATGGAACAAGACCTCAACACTCTCGTTTCTGAACATGCCGATATTGTCCTACGCAGGCGAAATCCGCAGTGCCGTACTGCTTGTCCACGGGGAGAAGGCTCATTCGCGCTACTTCAGCGAGGATACCTACAAGAAGCTGACCGGCGACAACAAGGAACTGCTAATCATTCCCGGCGCCAACCACACAGACCTCTACGACAACTTCGACAAGATACCGTTCGACCGGATAGAGGCGTTCTACCGCGAGAACCTGAAATGATGAGCGATATGGATAAACATGTTACTTTCCGAAACGGGCAGCAAGTCTGCCCGCTCGGTCAAGGTACTTATCAGATGGGGCGCAGGCGCAACGAAGAAATACAAGCCCTGCGCCGGGGCATTGACTTGGGTCTGACATTAATAGATACTGCCGAGATGTACGGCACGGAAGACCTTGTGGGCGAAGCCGTGCGAGATTGCCGCGAACAGGCGTTCATCGTCAGCAAGGTATTGCCAAGCAATGCCAGCTACGAGGGTACAAAGCGGGCTTGCGAACGGAGTCTCCGGCGGATCGGCACGGATTACATCGACCTCTATTTATTGCATTGGATAGGGCGTTATCCGTTCTCCGAGACTGTCCGTGCTTTGGTGGAATTGCAGCAGGAAGGAAAGATCCGGCAATGGGGCATGAGTAATCTGGATGTGGATGACATGGAACACATTCTTGCCTTGCCGTACGGCAGGGATTGTGCAGCTAATCAAGTGCTCTACAACCTAAAAGACAGGGGCATTGAATACGACCTTATTCCGTGGAGCGAGCAGCACGGTATTCCCGTTATGGCCTACACGCCGCTGGGCGAAGGACGGTTGCGCAACCACAAGACGCTGATAGAGATTGCCCGCAGGCATAATGCCACTTCCACACAAATCATGCTGGCGTGGGTAATGCGTACACAGAATGTCATCGCTATTCCCAAAGCAAGCAGCATCGCCCATGTGGAGGAGAATGTCCGAAGCCTCGACATATCCTTGACGGAAGAAGACCTGCATGACATCGATAAAGCATTTCCGGCTCCTACGCATAAAGTGCGTTTGGTAGGTTGGTAAAGTAAGTCATGCACATTTATTATTGATGCCAATAAGGGAGTTGAAAGGGGGTTACAAAGTTCCCCAAGTGGTGTTTCCTGCATTATTATGTGCAAAAAGAATGATTCTCTAGTCAATGAAAGACTTGTTTGTTCTTAATGAGAGTGTGGTGAATAGCTTTTGATTTATTTAGTCAACTATTTGACTAATTCGAGAAGAATGCCTATCTTTGTGCCCCGAAAAGGATGAAGATTGTTTTTATGGAAAAAGAAAGTGCTGCATTCAGGGAGCTGATGTTGCAGTTGTTTCGTACGCGGATGACCTTCAGGCGTGCTGTGCAACGGGCTCTGAAAAAGACAGAAGCAGGGATTACATTCGAGATGCTTCAGGTATTGCGGTGTTTGTGGGAAGAACAAGGCATCTCCCAGCAGGTGCTGGCAGAACGCATAGCCAAAGGAAAAGCCGCATTGTCGAACCTGATAATGAATCTGGAGAAAAAGAATTATGTGTACCGGCTGGAAAGCCCTTCCGACCGCCGGAACAAGCAGGTCTTCCTGAGCGAAGAAGGGAGCTTGTTTTACAAGCGCATCAGCATTGCGCTGGATGCTATTTACGAGTCTGCCGGCGTTGCCATAGGGCTGGAGAAGGTAGAGTCGATGTCAGCTGATTTAAAACTTACCGGCGATGTGTTGGAAAAAGTTTAGCCTGTTGCTCTGGGGCGTTTGCGCCCTTGCCTTCATAGATGTGCAGGCAGCAGAAAAGGAAGAAATAAAAGAGGACCAGCCTGCCGACTCGTTGTTCCTGACGGTAGATGAACTGTTCCGCTTGGGCGTGGAGAATAGCTTGCGCCTTCAGGCAGATGCCTTGGACGAGGCTATGGCATACGAACGTGGCAAGACTGCCCGCACTTCGCGCTTGCCCGATTTGCAGATAGGCTTGCGCGGGGGTGTCGTAGGGCAGCCAGTGGTATTCCAGCGCGGTTTGTCGGATGCCGTGCGTCCCGACACGCCCGACTGGTCGCAGAACTATGCGATAGATTTTACCCAGCCGCTTTACGAAGGCGGAAGAATCCGCTACGCCATCCGGAGGGCAGACCTGCAGACCCATGCCGCCGCACTTCGTTCCGCCTCCGACCGTGCCGACGTGAAGCTTGAACTGCTGGAACAGTATATGAGCCTGTTCAGCCTGTACAAGCAGCGCGAGGTGCTGATGCGGAACATCGAGGAATCAGAGCTTCGGTTGAAAGATATCCGCCAGATGAAGAAGGAAGGTCTGATTACGAACAACGACGTGTTGCGCAGTGAAATGCAGCTCACGAACGACCGCCTGTCGCTGACCGAAACCGAGAACAGCCTGGCGCTGGTTTCGCAACAGCTCGACATCCTGCTGGGACTGGACGAGAACCGCATGCTTTTGCCCGATACGTCCTTGCTCCGGCGTTCGGTGGCATTGCAGGAGTATGACACTTACGTAGAAGAGGCGTACCTGAACGACCCTGCCATGCAATTGTTGCGCAAGCAGACCGAAATAGCCAAAAACGAGGTTCGCCTGACCAAGGCCGAAGCTTTGCCCAGCATTTCGCTTTATGCCTCGAATACGTTGGCACGCCCCGTGTCGCGCACAATGGCGGACATGTATAACAATGCGTGGAATTTCGGATTGTCAGTCTCTTATCCCCTCTCGTCATTGTATAAGAACAATCACCGGGTGAAGGAAAGCAAGTTTGCCGTGCAGATGAACCTGAATGCCGAAGAACAGAAAAAGCAACAGGTGCGCGTAACGGTACGCACGGCATTTCTCCGCCACCGGGAAGCTTTGCGCCAGGTAGATGCCTTGAAGCTTTCCGTGCACCAGGCGGAAGAGAACTATCGCATTATGCAGAACCGGTATCTGAACCAGCTGGCGATACTGACCGACTTGCTGGATGCCAATGCGGTGAGGCTGAACGCGGAACTGCAACTTACATCGGCACGCACGCAGGTCATCTATACTTATTTTCAACTGGAAAGAGCCTGCGGAAGATTGTGAAATAAAACGAAGAATCATGGGAGAACTAAGAATAAAACGAGAAAGACTGAGGAAATTACGTATGCGGAACCGGATATTGAACGTGGTGTGCATCGTCCTTGCCGGTTCCGGACTATGGTGGACCGCCACTTATTTTTGGCGTTATTTCAATTATGAGGTAACCAACGATGCCTTTATCGACCAGTATGTGGCTCCGTTGAATGTCCGGGCATCGGGCTATATCAAGGAAGTGCGTTTCAGAGAACACCAATATGTGCACAAAGGTGATACGTTGCTGGTACTGGACAATAGCGAATACCTGATTCGGGTAAAAGAGGCCGAAGCGGCTTTGCTGGATGCACGGGGAGCACAAGATGTCCTGCATTCGGGCATTGAAACCTCGCACGCCAACATTGCGGTGCAAGACGCCAACATTGCCGAGGCAAAGGCACGCTTGTGGCAACTGGAACAAGACTATCACCGTTTCCAGCGGTTATTGAAAGAAGAATCCATCCCCCAGCAACAGTTCGAGCAGGCAAAGGCATCGTACGAGGCAGCCCAAGCACGCTATCAGGCTTTGCTGGAGCAAAAACGTGCCGCCCAGTCGCAATATACCGAAACCAGCAAACGGACCGTAAGCGCCGAGGCCACCATCCTGCGCATGGAGGCAGACCTCGACCTGGCAAGGCTGAACCTGTCGTACACGATACTGATAGCCCCCTACGACGGGTATATGGGCAGGCGCACACTGGAACCGGGGCAATATGTGCAGGCGGGACAGACCATTTCGTATCTGGTAAGAGGGGATGACAAGTGGGTGACCGCCAACTACAAGGAGACTCAGATTATGCATATTTACATCGGCCAGCCCGTACGCATCAAGGTAGATGCCTTGCCGGGCAGGGTGTTCCGGGGAGAAGTGACGGCCATATCGGAAGCCACCGGCTCGAAGTATTCGCTGGTGCCGACCGATAATTCGGCAGGAAACTTCGTAAAAGTGCAGCAACGCATTCCGGTGCGCATCGACTTGAAAGACGCGTCGGATGACGACATGCGGCATCTGCGTGCCGGAATGATGGTAGAGACGGAGGCTTTGCGGAAATGATGGATGTAAGGAGTTTGGGACTTCCCGTGCGGAGGTGGGTGCCCGACTGGCTGGCGGTGGCTGCTCTTTTCATCGTGATATTGCCGGTATTGATGGTCAACGGCGCTTATACGGGCAGCATGCTCGAGGTGTCGAATACGCTGGGCACGAATACCGAGGACATCACGATGGCTTATTACGCCGCATCGGCAGGGATGGCAATCGGCTATCCCATTGTACCGAAAGTGCTTTCTGCCTTTCCGGCGAAGCCTTTGCTGCTTGCCGACCTTGTCCTGCAGTTCTTTCTGAGCTGGATTTGCGCCCGCTCACAGAATGCGGATATCCTGATTGTGGCAAGTTTCGTCATCGGCTTCCTGAAGGGGTTCATGATGTTGTGGTTCATCCGTATCGTGAAATTCATCTTCAGCCCGAAAGATGTACGCAGCGAGTTTTACTCGTATTTCTATCCGCTGGTATTCGGATTCGGACAGCTTTCGATGGTGCTTACGGCAGAACTGGCATACCATTACGACTGGAAGTATATGTATTATTTCGAAATGGCACTGATGCTGCTGAGCGTCCTGACGGTAATCATTTGCTTCCGGCAAGACAAGGACAGGACGGGATTGCCGATCGAAGAACTGCATCTGCGCGAAATGCTGGTGGCGGCTGTAGGGGTACTGATGCTGATGTACGTGGCGGATTATGGGAAGATGCTCGACTGGATGGCCTCTTTCAAGATTCGCGCCTACCTGGTTATCGGCCCCATACTGATTGCCTTTTTCATTTGGTTGCAGGCGCATGCCGAAAAGCCCTTCGTCAATCTGGCTCCCTTGTATCAGCCCAAAGCCATCGTGGGATATCTCTACATGATGCTGGTGATGTTTTTCAGCACGTCTACCACGTTGCTCACCAACTATATGACTTCCATCTTGCAAGTGGATTCCGCGCGTACGTACCTTTTATATATATGGATGCTGCCGGGATATGTGCTGGGGGCGTTCATCTGCTTCTGGTGGTTCAGGTGGCAACGGTGGCGTTTCCGCTTCCTCATAGCCGGAGGCATGGCATGCTTTGCCCTGTTTTTCGGTATATTGTATTTTACGGTTTCGCCGGAAAGCACTTACGAGATGCTGTTTTTCCCCGTGTTTATCCGCGGGCTGGGAATGCTGGTTGTGATTATCGCGTTTGCCTTGTTCTCGGTAGAGGACCTGAATCCGAAATTCCTGCTCTCGAATGCTTTTTTCCTGATACTGAGCCGTTCGGTGCTGGCGCCGATTATGGCAACTTCGTTTTACAGCAACGTGCTTTACCACCTGCAGCAAAAGTACATGCATTCGTTATCGGAAACCCTGACGATGGCAGACCCGCTGGCGGCATCGCGGTTCTCCCAATCGTTGAGCAGCGGAATAGGGCAAGGACACGGTTATGCCGAAGCGGCACAGATGGCGACTTCTTCGCTTTATGCCACGCTCCAGCAGCAAAGCCTGCTGCTGGCGTTGAAGGACATTCTGGGGTGGCTGTTCATCGTGACGCTGGTGATAGCCATCGTGTCGCGCTTCATTCCGTTCCATAAAACCATCCGTGTCACCTTTGCCAAGGCAGGCGATGATATGGTATAGTTATCATATCCCCAGCTTTTTTTTCAGTTCTTGGGAGAGGGCATCTTTGTGGACCAGGATGTAGATGGTTTTGGCACGGACATAACTTTCCGACATGTTCAGGTATCCTCCGAAACGGTTCCCGTCGGCTGCCCATGAGTTCTTGGTGATGTAGTAGCGGGTGCCGTTTTGGTCGGTTGCGATACCGGTGATGTGCATCAGGTGATCATCGGTGGTTTTCCCAGATTCGTAGCCTTGCTGGCGGATTTCGGGAGTGACGTTCACTTCCGGATACGGACGCTTAAAATGGAATACTTCGGCAAGCCGGTCTTTTGTGCTCAGTTGTCCCCAGCGTGCACGGTCGCTGTCTTTATACAGGTCGGCATTCTCTACGTCGGGATTGATTGCCACTCCGTTGTTGAACGAGAACCCAGGTTCGCTTACGTCACCGTCCCAACATAGGGTGTATCCGTTTTCCAGCGCCGTGTTCATTGTGCTTATCAGTTCATCCAGAGGAAGGTTGTACATACGTTGGTGCTCCCAGTTGTCGGGGATTTCCACTTCGAATGCTTTGTAATAGGGCTTGTGGGTGAAGCTGGTGAGCGGGATATAGTCGTCGGTGTCGATGTCCAGACTTTCTGCAAAGCTTTCAGGGGTGTATTCTTTGCCTTTATACGTGAATTTTTCGGGGAGTTTGCCGAAGTAGATATCGAACAGGCTATTGGCAAGCTGCTGGTATTGGGGGCTGTTCTTGCTTTGTTTGACTGCTTCTGCAGAGAGGGCTTCCACGTATCCGGCAAGTTCGGAGTGGTTGTGTACCGGTGAGTCGTAGTTAATGCCTGTATAGACTTCTTCGGGCACGATACCTACTTGGTTGAATGCAGTCATCCAACTGGTGGTGATGCTTCCTTGCCCTACGTTACCCTTGCCGTGGCGCAGGAAGTTGTCGGCCATCTGATTCAGGTATTTCTGGCGCACGATGAACATTTCTGAGAGATCATATTCTCCTTTGCCTTGGCGCAGCAGTTCCGATTCGATGAACGAGGTGGTGGCGAAGCACCAGCATGTACCGCTTATTGCCTGGTCTTTTACGGGGGTCGTCTTTTGCTGGACTACGGTGTTGAACTTGTATCCATCTTTCTCTTCTGCCATTGCCGGCAGGGTGGCAAGCGCGAAGGCTGCCCATACATAATGTCTCAGTTTCATGAGTTTTTAAGTTTTTGAGTTACTGATATCTGTTATTAGTTGTCCATTGTCAATTGTTCGTAAGGTATTCTTTTCGGAACATGTCGAGGAACAGCAAGAAGAGTGATACCAGCAACGGTCCGAAAATGATGCCCATAAAGCCGAAGATGGGAAGTCCTGCCACCACGCCGAAGATTGTAATCAGCGGATGGATGTTTGCCATTTTCTTTTGCAGGATGAACCGGATGAGATTATCGCATTGTGAGATGATGATGCCTCCGTAGGCAAGCAGTATCAGTCCGTGTACCCAATCGCCGATGATGAAGAAATAAGCGGTGACCGGAACCCATACCAGAGCCGTTCCTACCAGAGGGACGATGGAGGCGAAACCGGTAAGCATTGCCGTGAGAACCGGGTTCGGTGCATGGCAAAGCAAATAGCCGAACAATGAGATAAATCCTTGAATGATGGCTAGGAGAGGGATTCCGATGGCATTGGAGCGGACAATGAGCTGGATTTTCTGGAGCACTTCGCGCTTGTTGTTTTCTTCGAAAGGAAGCAGTTCGGAAATGAATTGCTCCATTTTGTCTCCTTCCCATAACATGAAAAACAGGAGCATGATGGCTACGGCAAGGTTTACTATCAGGTCGCTTACCCCAGTCATGATGGAATGGCCGATAGAAGACACTTGGCTGATGATGAATGACAGATTTTTTTCGGACAATACGTCAAACCCTGTCTTTTCCTCGATGATGCTTATCATTTGTTGGGCGGGGCGGATGATATCGGCAGTATCGAAATGTAGGTTAGATATCTGATTGACCAGTGCCCAGCTGAAAAGTGAAAGTGGTATCAAGATGAACAGGGTTGTTCCAATTGTGATAATCCATACAGAGGCCAAAGGCTTGATTTTCTTTTTCAGCCAGTTTGAGAAGCCGCGCAATAGCAGGTAGAGGGTGAATGCGCCCAAGATGCCGTTCATGAAAGGCTGCGCCTGGCGGAATAATAGAATTCCCAAGCCTACAATCATGATGATGAGTGAATACTTCCAATATTGTTCTTTCATATCCTTAGGTATTTAGCGTTGATGGTTTGTGTTTGGTGATTCGTTCTTCTGATTTCCTTTTCTTCCAAAGCTGCCAGCTGTTGATGGTATTTTGCCACACCACGTAGCTTCCTGGAGCGATGGTTGTAAGCGGGTTCAGATAGGTGGCTGCCATCCAAATGGCAAGCACCGTGTTCTTTTGTCCCAATGCCTGTCCGCCACTGATGCGGTCGTGGTATTTTCCTCCGATGCTTTTTCCTCCCCAAAACTGGAGGCAGCAGATGACTAGTGCCAGAGCAGCGATAATACATTCTTCGGCTATGGAAGTGTTTCCTTCTATCACAGATTGGGTGGTTTGTCCCATTACGATGGTTAGGGATATTCCCCAAAGATAGAATGCCATGTCCTTAAGTCCTACCAGAAATTGATGGACAGGTGGGGCATAACGTCGCAACAACACCGCGATGAAGAAAGGAAAAAGCAGCAAAGGGAATACTTTCCCTAGTATCCGCATGAATGATTCGCCGAACGGAATGTCGGAAGGTTCCACCAGAGGAAAGACCAAAGGGACAACTATGGCTGCCAGAAGATTGGAAGCCAATGTATAAGTGGTAAGCGATGCGGCACTTCCGCCTAGTTTGTTGGTGATGACTGCAGCAGCCGTAGCAGTGGGGCAGATGAGGCAGACCATTGCTCCTTCAAGTGAGATACGCCATACGGAGCTGAAAGGAATGCAGAGCAATACTCCTGCTACTGCCAGACAGGAAATCAGTTGGATAAGCAACAAGATGCAGGTCCATCGCCGCGGAGATAGGTCTTTGACTTCTATCTTGCAGAACGTAAGGAGCAGTTGGGCAAAAATCAGCAGCGGAGTAAGCCAGACCACTAGAAACTTCACGAAAGGTTTGAGTGGATGAAGGAAATCGAACATGGCAAAGCAGAAATATCCTATGACTCCTGCCAGCATGGCCAAAGGCAACGTCCAGTTCTTGATAAATTGTAGCATGGTGTTTCCTACGTTTAGTTTAGGATGCAAAAATAACGAAAAACGTTAAAATGGTTGCCCTTTTTTCTGTTTTTATAGGCTTTCTCCATTAAAATAAAGAAATCTTGTCTGGCTAAAGGAAGAAACCCACAAAAAACTATTACCTTTGCACCAGACTGGAAACATGGGAAAGTATAGATTTAACATATTATGTATATGCTGTTTCTTGCTGTCTTTCGTAGCAACGGCTTCTGAAGTTACGGACAAATCGTTTACCGTAGTTATAGATGCGGGACATGGAGGTAATGATCCGGGGGCTGTGGGAAGACGTGGGCGAGAAAAGAACATCAATCTGAATGTCGCATTGAAATTAGGCAGGTTGATAGAAGAGCAGTGTGGTGATACGAAGGTGGTTTATACGCGCAAGAAAGATGTATTTGTGCCGTTGCATAGACGTGCCGACATTGCCAATGCTGCCAAGGCGGACTTGTTTATTTCCATCCACACCAATTCTGTTGCTTCACGTAACAGCAGGGTGAGCGGTACGGAGACCTATACGTTGGGACTTCACCGAACGGAGGATAATCTGGAAGTGGCAAAGAAAGAAAACTCTGTCATCTTGATAGAAGATGATTATAAACAGCGTTATGCCGGGTTTAATCCCAATTCGTCTGAGAGTTACATTATTTTCGAGTTCCTTCAAGATAAGTATATGGCACAAAGTGTGAATTTTGCCCAATTGGTTCAGAAACAGTTCCGCCAAAGTGCACGACGTATAGATAAGGGGGTGCATCAGGCTGGCTTTCTGGTGTTGCGCGAAACCACAATGCCCAGCGTCTTGATAGAACTGGGATATATTACCAATGCCGCCGAAGAGCAATACTTGTTGTCCGACAAAGGCAGCTCGGCTTTGGCCCAAAGTATTTATCAGGCATTCTTGAGGTATAAGCAAGAGCATAAGACTCCGGCGGCTGGTGTGGGCGGAGATGTTCCCGTTTCAACCGTGTCAGAAGAGGAAAAGGAAGATTCAGGCATTCAGACAGAACAGGCAAGGAAAGACGGAGTGGAAGACAGACCGGTCTTTAAGATTCAGATATTGACTTCCGACCGGATCTTGCCAGCAAAAAGCCGCTTGTTTAAAGGATTAAGTCCTGTAGGACGGTATAAAGAAAAAGGATTATACAAGTATACTTATGGAGAGACGGTTGATTATAATCAGATACTACGCCTGAAGCGGACGAAAGTAGATGCAAAATTCAAGGATGCTTTCATCATAGCATTCAAGAATGGCGAGAAAATGAATGTCAATCAGGCTATCCGGGAATTTAAACGAAACAGATAATTAAAACAAAAAGACAAGCATATATGAGAAAAGAATTTAAAATAGGACTGGCGGGGATTGCTGCACTGGTCATCTTGTTTTGCGGCATCAAATACTTGAAGGGCATCAATATGTTTAAGCCCGAGAGTTATTACCTGGTAGAGTTTGAAAATGTAAACGGACTTCCTCCGTCGAGTCCAGTGTTTGCCAATGGCTTTAAGATTGGTATCGTGCGTGACATTCAGTACAATTACGCAAAGCCTGGCCATGTGCTTGTAGGCATTGAGTTGGATGAACACATGAAAATACCCAAGGGAAGCCGAGCTGAACTGGTGACGGAAATGTTGGGTACCGTAAAGATGAATCTGCTGCTTGACTTGCAGAATACTACCTATTATAATGAAGGAGATACGCTTCCAGGTTCGGCAAACAACGGACTTATGGGAGCTGCTGAACAGGACTTGCTTCCGAAGCTGCAGCAGATGATGCCGAAAATGGATTCCATTTTGGGGTCATTGAACAAGCTGTTGGCAGATCCGGCATTGGCCCAGACGTTGCACAATGCCGAACAGTTGACCGCCTCCTTGAATGCGACCAGTGAGCAGCTGAACAAGTTGATGAGTACCGATGTGCCTCAGGTGATGGGAAACGTCAATGACATTACAGCCAATCTAAAGGTCATCAGCGGTAATTTGAAAGGTGTGGATTACGCTTCCACTATCTTGAAAGTAGATTCCACATTGGCTAATGTCCGTATGTTGACAGACAAATTGAACCGGAAAGACAATACGCTCGGGTTGCTGATGAATGATTCATCTTTATATCAGAATCTGAATGCAACGGCGACCAATGCGGCCAGTTTGTTGAAAGATCTGGAAACACATCCGAAACGCTATGTTCATTTCTCGTTATTCGGGAAAAAAGACAAATAAGAAGCTGTTTTGAATTTATCGTGCGATGATTTGGGATGAGTTTTTGAGGCATTTTCGCTTCTGTGATGAGGAAGATAGCGGGCTATCTGACGAAGAACAGGAGCGAAAAGGACCAAAAAATCGCCCAAAGCACACACGAATACAGATACATCAAGCCAAGAAAAACTTTTTGGAGAAATTCAAAACAGCTTCTAAATATGCTTATATAGAAATTGTCTAAATAGTATCCGACGCCTGAAGTCGAAATAAGTAATGACTAATCCTTTGATATTCAAGTTATGAATGAAGAAGGATTAGTCTTTGTGCGCTTTGAGAAATAGATAAATAATGCATTGAAAAACAAACCTTTGCAATTTTACAAATGCTTGGAAATATATGTTTCAGAAGTGTGTAAAACAAGCGGTTGAAAACCAATATATTATAAAAGCCTTGTAAAAAGCAAGCGAAAAGGCATTTGTTTTTATAGAAATAGATTCCGAACTTTGTTCCGTAGAAGTATAGCTTAAAAATATAGAGAGGACAAATATGATTGAAAACAATCAGGCTATTGTATTGTGGCAACGTTGTCTTGACTTTATTCGTGACAACGTTAATACGACAGCCTTTACTACTTGGTTTGAACCCATCGTGCCTGTCAAATACGAAGGGAAAGCTTTGACTATTGGAGTTCCGAGCCCTTTCTTCTATGAGTATCTGGAAGAAAAATACGTGGAACTCTTGCGTGCCGCCATCTATAAAGAGATAGGTGAGGGTACGGAGTTGATGTATTCCATTTTGACCGACAAAACGAATCACATAGCCATTGATATGAAAGGGACAGAACGCTCGGGCGCTTTGTCTCCTCAGAAGCCCATACATGATGGGAATAAGGCTCCTACATTGTTGCAGGCTCCTGTAGTTCAGGATTTAGACCCACATTTGAATCCTAACTATAATTTTGAAAACTTTATCAAGGGTACCAGCAATGAGTTTTCGCGCACAGTGGCTGAGACGGTGGCTCAGAATCCGGCACGTACTTTCAATCCGTTGTTCTTGTACGGACCTTCAGGGGTAGGAAAAACGCATTTGATTAATGCTATCGGTACACGTATCAAGGAATTGTATCCGGAGAAGCGTGTGCTTTATGTGTCTGCACACTTGTTTCAGGTGCAGTACACCGATTCGGTTCGTACCAATCATTTTAATGATTTCATCAGTTTTTACCAGACTATTGATGTGCTGATTATTGATGATATTCAAGAATTTGCCGGAATGACCAAGACACAGAACACGTTTTTCCATATATTCAACCATCTGCATCAGAACGGGAAGCAGCTTATTCTTACGTCCGACCGTGCACCGGTGATGTTGCAGGGGATGGAAGACCGTTTGTTGACACGTTTCAAGTGGGGATTGATTGCCGAACTGGAAAAGCCGGATATTGAGTTGCGCAAGAACATCTTGCGTAGTAAAATCCGTCGCGACGGTCTTACAATACCTGAATCTGTGATTTGCTATATAGCCGAAAATGTAAACGAGAGTGTACGCGAACTGGAAGGAATTGTCAATTCTTTGTTAGTATATTCTATCCAGTTGAAACGGGAAATCAACTTGGAACTGGCACAGCATATTGTGCAGAAAGCTGTGCGTTGTGCCGAAGTGAAACCGCTTACGGTCAATGATATTATAGAGAAGGTGTGCAAGCATTATCAGATAGATACTTCTGCTATCCATACCAAGACTCGCAAGCGTGAGGTGGTGCAGGTACGTCAGCTTGCAATGTATCTGGCAAAAAAGCATACCGATGTTTCATCTGGCAAGATTGGCCAGATGATAGGAAACAAAGACCATGCTACCGTGCTTCATGCTTGCAAAATCATTAAAGACCAGGTGGAAGTGGACAAGGCATTCAAGAGCGAAGTAGAGGAAATCGAAGCAAGTTTGCATCGGTGAGATATGAAATTTCCTTTTTAAAGATATTTCTTTGTAAAAGGGTTGCATATTTCAAATGAATGTCGTACCTTTGCACTCGCAATTAAGAAACGGGGTTCCGTAGCTCAGCTGGATAGAGCAACGCCCTTCTAAGGCGTGGGTCGAGCGTTCGAATCGCTCCGGAATCACAGAAATCTGTAAGTGGTTTTTCCGCTTGCAGATTTTTGTTTTTTCTATTCCACACGTCATTAATTTGGCTCAGTTATTTGTGCATTTGTTCAAGTATGCCTTTTGATGAACATAAGTGAGTGGACCGTTTCACATAAGTGACTTGGGTGTTTCACATAAGTAAGTCAGTCGTATCACTTATGTTCGTTGATACCGCATATGGTATAGTATGGCTTGTTTATTTTCTTCTCCTGAATTCAGCGCAGACGATAGCTGTGGCTATGGCTACATTCAGTGATTCGCTGGTGGCTCTTTCAGGCGGATAGTTTGGGATGAACAAGCGGTGGTTGATAACTTCGGCTATGTCCGGGCTGATGCCATTGCCCTCGTTGCCCATTATGATGATGCCTTTGCTATCTAAAGCTTCTTCGTATATGTTATTTCCGTTTAGGAATGTACCGAAGAGGGGAACGTCTGCCTTGGCCTGTTCTGTGATAAATGCGGCCAGGTCACAGTAATGGAATTTTACGCGTGCGATGGCTCCCATCGTAGCCTGTACGGTTTTGGGGTTATAGATGTCAGCCGTGCCTCGCGAGCAGAATATGTGTTCGATGCCGAACCAGTCTGCCACCCGTGCTATTGTTCCTACATTTCCGGGATCTTGAACATCGTCCAGTGCCAGGCAGAGTGAGTGTCTGGCTGCATCTGCTTCTACTTTATGTGGCGGTTGTTCGAAGATAGCCAGTACTTCCTGAGGGGTTTTCTGCAGGCTGATACGAGATAGTTCATCTCTCTTTACCACAATGATTTCGGAAGCTTGGATGTAGGGGTGTTGGTTCAGCCATTCGTCGGTGCCTATTATCAGCCGGCATGTAAAATGCCCCAGCAGGTCGCCTACCAGTTTCGGTCCTTCGGCGATGAAGGCTTGTTCTTCTTTCCGGTTCTTTTTCTGTTCCAGCGAGTGGATGTATTTGATTTTGTTTTTGCTGAGCATACGTTTTCGTTTAAAATGACACCTGTCAGGAATCACAAGGGGAGTCAGAAAAGGTGGTATTGTTCACATTTTGGGTTGGAAGTTAGCAGCCGATACTTGTATGCTTGTTTCATAAAGCTGAATCACGGGCTTTTAACTACCGGGCATAGTGATAATTCTTGCGAAGCATGACCACTTTAACTCCTGATTCGCACAAATAACAAATATTTACGGGCAAAGCTAAGAAGATATTTTCAATAAATCCCTATCTTTGCGGATAAATTTGCATTCCCTCTGAGTAGTATATGAAAAAAAAGGTTCTGATAAACGTATTCCTGATGCTTGCTGTTATGTTGCTGGCAGGCTGTTCAGTGAGCAAGTTTATTCCAGAGGGGAGCTATTTGTTGGATGATGTTAAAATAGAGTCGGATAATAAAGAGATTAAGTCGTCGCAGATGAATCTTTATGTCCGTCAGACCTCTAATGCCAAATGGTTCAGTATTGTCAAGCTTCCCATGTATATTTATAGTGCTTCAGGGCTGGATTCTACAAAATGGCTGAATCGTTTTTGGCGCAAGATAGGTGAGGCTCCCGTCATATATGACCGTGAGGCTGCTCGGGAAACCCGTGAGGAAATGGAAAAAGCCGTACAGAATATGGGATATATGGGAGCTACTGTAGATATGGACGAGGTGCCTTCGGGCAACCGGATGAAAGTGTATTATTCGATTCATTCGGGACAACCGTACGTTGTAGAGCGTCTGACTTATGACATTTCCGATTCGAAAATAGCCGCTTATCTGGCAGAAGATTCTACTCATACCCGTCTGTACGAGGGAATGCGTTTCGATGTAAACGTACTGGATGAGGAGCGTCAGCGTATTACCCAATACTTGCAGGACCGTGGGTATTACCGTTTCAATAAAGATTTCATAACTTATCAGGCGGATACGATGCTGAATACGCATCGGGTAGGTTTGACAATGAGATTATTGCCTTACCGCCGTACAAAGGATGATGCGCCTCAACCCCATAGGCAGTACACATTGCGTAATGTGCGTTATGTGCTGGGGGTAGATTTTGCAGAATTGTCAGAGGATGCTTTGCGCGGGCTCGATTCGATATCTTCCGGTGGAGTCGGGCTTTTTTATAAAGACAGACCTTTTTTACGTCCGCGGGTCGTAACCGATTATAATCATTTACATCCGGGGGATTTGTATTGCAGCCGTAATGTACAGGACACTTATTCTTCGCTGGCGAGGCTGTCAGTATTGAAATATTCCAATATCCGTTTCGATGAAGTACGGTTGCCCGGCGATTCTGCCCGTGTGGATGCATATATCTTTTTGTCTAAGAACAAAAACAAAGCCCTTTCATTCGAAATAGAAGGTACCAATTCGGCTGGTGATTTAGGAGCAGCCGCTTCGGCTTCATTTATCCACCGCAACTTGTTTAAAGGATCGGAAACGTTTACCTTGAAATTGCGTGGTGCGTACGAAGCGGTAAGCGGACTGGAGGGGTATGCCAACAGCAATTATGTGGAGTATGGCGTGGAGAGCAGCATCAATTTCCCCGAATTTATGTTTCCTTTTTTGTCATCCGACTTCAAACGGCGTGTCCGGGCAACCTCAGAGGTCAGTGTGAAGTTCAATTCACAGGTACGTCCGGAGTTCGAACGTACGTTGGCTTCTGCTGCTTGGAGTTACCGGTGGTCGCGTAGGGGAAAAGCTACGCACCGGTTTGATGTACTTGACATCAACTATGTTTACATGCCTTACATTTCCGGTGCTTTCAATGATTATCTTGATCGTATGGACCAGGTCAATCCTTTGTTGCGGCATAGTTATGAAGACCTTTTTATCGTGCGGATGGGGTATACTTATACATACAACAGTGCAGGAGGAAATGCGATGAAGGCTGCCAAGAGCAATTCGTATTCCATCCGTTTCAATATTGAAGAGTCGGGCAATCTGCTTTATGGATTTTCGCGCCTGGTGCATAAGAAACCGAAATACGGTGATGCTTATCAGCTGGCAAACATCGATTTTGCCCAATATGTAAAGATGGATATTGATTTTGCGAAGAATTTTGTGATAGACGACCGGAACTCGTTGGTATTTCAT
Source organism: Bacteroides sp. An19 (assembly GCF_002160215.1). Classification (NCBI taxonomy): domain Bacteria; kingdom Pseudomonadati; phylum Bacteroidota; class Bacteroidia; order Bacteroidales; family Bacteroidaceae; genus Bacteroides; species Bacteroides sp. An19. The sequence continues at coordinate 36,336 of NZ_NFKD01000030.1, forward strand.
GCTGGGTTGGGCATAGCTTGCCCGTATGGCAATTCGAGAAGCCTGCCTTTCGAAAAGCTTTATTTCTCGGGTGGAGCCAATAGTGTGCGTGGCTGGAGAGTGCGTACGCTGGGACCCGGTTCGTACCGGGGAGACGGGAATACCATCGATTATGTCAATCATACGGGTGATATCAAGCTTGACCTTAACATCGAGTATCGTACCTATTTGTTCTGGAAATTGAATGGTGCGGCATTTATCGATGCCGGTAATGTGTGGAATATTCGTACCCAAGGCACACAGACCGAAGGCGTTTTCAAGTTCAACCGTTTTTATAAGCAATTGGCAGTAGCATATGGTTTGGGCATTCGTTTTGACCTCGATTTTCTAATCCTGCGTTTCGACGGTGGTATGAAAGCCATCAATCCGATGTATACGGGCAAAGACCGTTATCCGATTGTTTCACCTGATTTCAAGCGTGACTTTGCTTTCCACTTTGCTGTAGGCTATCCCTTCTGATTAGTTTAATTCAATTATAAAGACAAGATGAAAGATTCTAACAATTTGTATACGAAAGAAGAAATTCAGGAACTGGAACATTGGTTCGATAGCAAGGAGCTTCCTAAGAGTTTGCAATTGGACAAGGCTACATATATCCCAGACCTGAAAGAAACATTGCACAGGTTGTTTCTGCAAGCAGACCAATGCTACGAAAATCCGAAGATGCAAGGTTGTATTTATCTGCTAGAACGCATCAAGGCAAAGCTGGAGGAATGAAGAATGAAGAATCCCATGTGGCGAAGCGATTCTTCATTCTTCATTTAAAAAAGTTCATCATTCCTCAAACTTCTGCTTGCGTAGAGTTTCTTTCAGCACTTTCGACATTGCCTCGTTTCCTTCTTTCGTGTAGCGGATGTCGGTGAAAATCTGTGCCAGCGTTTCGGTATGGTTGATTTCCACGAAATGCTTGTTCTCGGGCAGTGACTCCTTGTAGGCATAGATACGGTCGATGTCCTCGGGCGAATAGTCATGATATTGCTCTTCGTGAACGATGCCTTCCAAAGGCAGACGGTCGGTCTGGGGAGGACATTCATCGGGATAGCCCACGGTGATGGTAGCAAGCGGAATGACCCGTTCGGGCAGGTTCAGGACTTCGATGATTTGGTCGGGATTGTAAATCGTGGTGCCCAGGAAACAGGTGCCCAGTCCGGCGGCTTCGGCAAGTGTGCAGAAGTTCTGTGTAAGCATGATGGCATCAATGCTGGCATTCATGAACGAGAGCAGGTTGTCGTAGCCTGGTTCTGCCTTGCGTTGGCGACACCACTTCACAAAGCGGTTGAAGTCGGCGCAGAAGGTCAGCACCACGGGAGCTTCTGCCAGCATTGGCTGGTGGAAATGTGCGGGTGCCAGCCGTTCTTTCATTGCCGGGTCACGTGTGATAATGACGCTATACAACTGCATGTTACCCATTGTTGGGGCACGGAAAGCTTCTTCCAGCAATCCGTTCAGCAAGTCGGCAGGGATGTCCTGTTGCTTATACTTGCGTATCGTACGTCTGTTTTTGATAGAATCCATAATTTGTTTTTGGTTTTTGGTTTGAGCAAAGGTAATATAAAATGAGCAAATAAACAATGTGCCAATGTGCCAATGTGCTAATGTGCTAATGTGCTAATGTGTTAATGTGCTAATGTGCTAATGTGTCAATGTGCTAATGTGCCAATGTTCGTTACGCCGGATTTGATAATATCTCTTGTGGCTTAATGTGTGTCGAACTCGGACAACTTGATGCCATAGCCCATTTCGGGCCATTCTACGTAGATGTCTTGGTCGTCTGTATGCCTCACTATCAACACTTGTTGCGTAGGGTTGATTGTTTGAAGAAAATCGTATGCCTCTATGGGCAATTGGTACGTGCGGCTGTCCCCATTGTGCCTGATGAAGAGCTTCAGGCAAGTCCGGCTGATGCTGACATCTTCCAGCTGGTAGGTGTCTTTCAGGTCAATTCTGCCTGCAAACAACGCTTTGGCTTGTTCGAAGATGGAATTTCCTTGTTCTTTATCCCATTTGTTCATGATTCTTGCCCACACTTTTTCTTCTTTGTCTTTCGGTTTTTCCAGATTTATCTGTTTCATGGCTTCAGGAAGCCCGAATAGATTACCTGTTGCAGGATTGGCTTCCAGATAGAGTGTATGTGTTTCTTCATCATATCCGTAGGCATAAAAACACCATTCTCTATGTGCTCCAGTTCCCCGGCAAGCTTGAAGGATGAGCGGGTCGTCTTCTTTATCTACCGACCAAAAGCAAAACACCAATGCGTCTTTCAGTACGAATGTGCAGATGTCTTTTCCTGCTTCCAGGCACAATACGATGTAGCACCCGTTTGTGGCACGCCCGAAACTATGCTCTACCAGTACCCATACTTGGCTGCCTTGTAGGTAAGGGTGCCCGGGTATGCGCCAAAAGCTTTTTGCATCCCAACCGAATAACATCATGCTTTGACTGGCATAGCTGCTGAAATCCGCTTCCGTATAGCGTCGGAACAAGATGGTACAGTTTTCGATGATTTTCCACAAGTTCGATGCTTTTGTCAGTTCTTTCAGATTGAAAGAAATTTCATGCGCGTCCGTCCTTTCCGGGTACCAGTAGGATAACATACTGTCCAATTCGTCTATCAGCAGGCAGAAAGTGCGTTGGGGGTTTTCCTTATAAGGGTCGATATTTCGGCATCGTATATAAATCACTGTCACGATGCCCCAATACACATCCGGTTCGTCCGCTTTCAGGTCTTTCAGTATCGGGGCGGTTTCTTGCTGAAATTCCGGAGAACAAGCTTCGTAATCATCATCGGTCAGCATGAGCAGCAAGTATCGAAGCCACTTCGGATGTTTCCGGTCCATTTCGGGCAGAATCAAGTCGCTGAAATAAGCGGCCCCTTCAAAGATACGCGCTAAGTTATACAAGTGCCTTTCCGTGAGGCAGTGCTCTTCCAGGAGCTTGTCCCACACGTCGTCCACCGTACTGTCTTTCGTTTCATCCCTCATAATCCGATAAAGGGTCGCCTTGTTGCTTTCGTATCCCAAGTCTTTGGCGAGTGCGGAAGCCGAAGGCGCGAAAGCCCGGTTTTCGATGAGGCATTGCAATATCTTTCGTTTCTCGTTCATATCCGTATCAATTTAAGCCGGTTTTGATACAAAACGCCGGCACCTGCCGAAATCCGTCCTTATATAATATAAGGAGTAAACGGGAAAACCGTAATTTTGTATCAATCGGATGTAAAGGTAAAAAAACTCCCGAAAAAGAGCGTCATGTCCGGCAAAAAATGTATATTTGCATGATGCGGGCTGGAGAAATGGCTCACATTTATGGAAAGCGTTTTTTGCTTTCGTCCTAAGAAACGAAATCGCCAAAATTCAGACTCAGACGGATGAAAGGAACATGACGCTCATCTGTTTTGTATATGTCTGCGTACAGCCCGTGTTGTACCTGTACATACTAAGACGGCGTGGGAGTACTGTTTATATTCATTTCTGGGTAAGGCGTTTGGCGATGCCTGTTTCTTGATGGATAGCAGACAAGTCCTCACGCCTTTACTTTTGTGTTAAATCTAATGCTGAATTCGGAGGGCTTATAGGCGTATAAGTAATAAAAGGTAATGCTATGATAAAATTTGATAAGGAAACTATTATCGAAAAGTTCAAAAGCGGTGAATGGATGGATAAAGCTCAGTCTTGTCTGAAAACCCCCGATAGCCTGAAAAAATTGTCCGATGATTTGAGTGGATACATGAATAAGGACGGTTTGAAGAACGTACAGAGCCAACTCGTTCAATTGTATGATTACGTAAAACAGTTATTAACGAAAGGATATTATGACTATAAAGATCATACACTTGTACTTATTATTGCGGTCATTATCTATGTTGTATCTCCGATTGATTTGATTCCAGACTATCTTCCTGCAGTCGGATTGATTGATGACAGTGCTCTTGTGGGGTGGTTATTTCAAAAATTGGGAGATAAGTTAAACCAATCCATACAAGAAATGGAACAGGAAAAGACAAAGGATACAGAGAAACTTTTGGATTAAATGTTGCGGAAACTGCGATGTTCGGACAGTTTTTGTCCGTTTCGCCCCCTACTTTTGACTTAGAAAATACAAAATAATTCAAATGAATGTCTCACTTATAAACACACAAGCGTTATGGCAGATAAAGATTTAGATTTTTTGTATCAGTGTTCCAATGAACAGCTGAAATTGCTTGCCGATTTTATGTTGTACGATAAAGACGGCAAGTTGAGATGGACAGAAGAAATTTCTTCTACACAAGCTTTCAAGTTGTATTACCCTCATGAAATGGTAAAGCTCGTGCCTACCTTGATTGATGAATTGCAGAAATTTGGCGGGAATACCCTCTTTAATATGTTCAGAGGGCATGGCGTTTCTTACCGAGAGATACTGACATCGGTATGCAAACAGCTGAAAGTATCTTATCACAAAGACGCCTCTACGGAATTGATCGAGCACTATATGCTACAGAAATTCCTCATCATGTCGGTAGAAAAAATGACGGAAGAAGATGTGCATCATCTTTCAGAAAAACTTACGAAAGAATCGTTGGCAAAGCAAATCGGGCTTCTGAAAGCAGGTTCTCCGCTATTCATCCGTTTGACAACCATGTTAATTACTCAGATGGCTACTAAATATGGTTTGAAACAAGCGGCAAACTTAGTGGCTAAGTTCGCAGGAGGCAGAGCATTCGCGGTTCTGGCAGGCCCTATCGGCTGGGTATTGTCTTTGGGTTGGGTGGCTTTCGATATTGCCGGCCCTGCCTATCGGGTGATGATTCCTTGCACGATAACCATTGCCTACCTGCGCATGGTTTACGATAAGTCAGAAGACGAACTAAACGATATCCTGCGATGAAACATTACTGTTTGTCTTGCAGACTAAATCAATTACCCTAAATCAATTGCTGTATGGAATTTAACTTTAAGATGCGTTTGCTTGGTTATTATAATACGGATAACCAACGTATGAATGAGGAAAACTTTCGGAAGGATGATGCTAAGGTTCTTGCCAGTTTGTTTGATAAAACTTTTGCGAATATTCCTGATAATGCCGATGTTTTGTTCGCTCAAGCATTACGAGGGCATGGTGTGTTTATATTTCGTGATAACGATTACAACTTGTATGCATACTATCCTTATGAACATATTGCAAGGATAACAGAAGTACGTTACAGTGTAAATGCAATTATTAAAGCCTCCCCCGGTTATAAAAAATGGTTTGTACCAGGAGAACCGTTTGTTATAGAACAGGTTTATGATAATAACGTTCTCTTTTATGATCTTTCAAAAAATGAGAAAAAGATTCGGTTAACAGAAAAATTTTTATATAAATCACGGGAAGATTATTACATAAAATTAGGGAATTCAGAATATGCAATAAAGTGGAATGGAGAGATTAGCATTTCTGAAATGAAAAAATTAATTCTGCATCGTTGGACGTGTTTGGACGAAAGACGTATGAAGGATTATTGTGGAAATTGTGATGGTTGGGATTATAGCGGTTGTGATATGGAAAGGTGCAGGGAGGATTGTGAGGGTTGTGGAGGCAGACGGTATAAATGCAATAATAGTTGTTTTTATCATCGTCATTCGACCGCCATTGTTATTTGTTATATTCCTGAACTCATAACAGAAGAGTTGAATAAGGCTATAGAATTAATAAAGAGCGTAATGAATTCATCTTCTGAAAAATGTTTAGACGATTGGCAATATGATGTATTGTGTTCGTTGCGGGATGATTGTGATTTTATTCAGGAGTATTTGAATGTGGATATGGAGGTAATAGATTCATTCCGTAGAAAATTTAGTACGATACTATATCTTCACGAGCATAAAAATGCTATTTTAGTTGAAGTCAAAGTTCGTAAGTCTGATGAGGAGTCTGTATCATATTTATTGCCATTGGAAAGTATATCTGTCAGTAAGAAAGTAGGTTCTGTCTTGTTTGTGTTTAAAAATATCTATATGATATTGTCTTTAAATGGATATGATTGTTATTCAAATGCGAACATTAATGAGACATTCTCTTTAGTCTTTGATAGTAATGAAGTGAATAGATTAATGAAAAAAATGAAAGAAAGAACATTACGGTATATACATATAGAAGATAGCAAATATAACTTTGGGTGATTTGTACTACATTGAATTAATGAAATATGGCTTTATGAAACTACTAATTACTTACAACGAATTGCAAACCTTGATTCAGAAAAAGACAGGAAAGGCTGTTCGTTTCCAAAAAGCGGAAGATGGGAATACGGTACAGGTGACTTACACGGTAGAGGTGGACGTTCCTCTTATCGGAAAAATATCGAAAGATGTCGCGGGGATAATCAAGTTCAACGGCATAACCGATACGGTGCTTGATGTTACTTATTCTTTGTCGATGGGGCTGGAACTGGTGGCTAAGGGCATCAAGACCTTCTTGGGCGAACAGATAGAGCGCACGCAACTGATGAAGTGGGGCGAGGAAGAAAACCAAATGTTGCTGTTCGTGGACAAGATAGCCGAGAAACTGCATGTGGATAATGTAGATAAACTTACGAAATTTATCCGGATAACGGAAGTACGGGCGGCAGAGTCTGGCTTGGAAATAGAGGCTGATATCCGATACGATGCCATGGGTTGAAAAAGTAATATATACTGCATCGGGCAATTCAGTATATATTCATCGGCTGATGCAGTATATATCCATCGGCTGATGCAGTATATATTCATCGGGCAATGCAGTATATATTACTTTGGAAGGGATATTGAATAACTTAATCTATGGGGAGAAAACTTTCTGGGAAAAATAGTGCTATGTTCAAAGAAAATATCTATATTTGTAATGTTAGCCGTTACGTTTTTACCTTTGGACCTGAAAAAACGAAAAGCTATGGGTAAACTTGAAAAATGCCTGTATATAGTAGAATTGTTATCGCGCGGCAAGCCGATGTCGCTCCGTGAGATAAACGAGCATTGGGAATACTCCTCATTTTATGATGGCGAACTTCTCCCTAAGTCCTTTGGGCGTTACAAAGAGTATGTTTCGGCTGTTTTTGCCATTGACATTGAATGTGACAAGCGAACGAACAAGTACTATATAGCCAATCCGGATTACATTGAGAACAATGCGCTTTACAAATACCTGCTCTCCGCATTCCATGTAGAAGCGTTAGTGGAATTGGCGATGAAGCACAAAGATTGCGTGGTGCTGGAAAATGCGCCCAGCGGAGTGGAGTATCTCCAACTTATCCTCAAAGCCATTGACCAAGGCGTCGTTATCGAATTCGATTATTATTCTTTCAATAAAAAGACGGTGACTCATCAACAACGCATCCCATGTTTTCTAAAGACATGGGAGCAACGTTGGTACTTGATAGCCGAACCGTTAAGTCGCAAAACTCCTACGGTTTATGCCTTGGAACGCATTAGCAATCTACGTTTGTCTGAAGAACGGGCTACTCCATCCCCAGATATAAAACCGCACACATATTTCGATGCTTGCTTTGGGGTAAACCATGAAGTCTGCCCTCCTCAATTAATAAAGTTGAAAGTGTATGGGAGCCAGGTGGATTACATCAAAGCTCGTCCCCTGCACGAGTCTCAGCAAGAGATAAAGAAAGGCGAAGGCTGGAGCATCTTCAGCTATTGGCTGAGGCCAAGCTATAACTTCTATCAAGCGTTGTTGTGGCATAGGGAGAAAGTGGAGGTGCTGGAGCCGGAGGAGGTGAGGAAGGAAGTGAGGAGATTGTGGAGAAAATGAAGAATATGTACTTATAAAATATACGAATATGGTAAATGAAACATTGAAACAAATCCGAGTTAATGTATTGGGGTTTAGTGTAGAAGAAATGGCACGAAAATTGAATATGTCTGTTTCTGAGTATGAGAGAATGGAGAATGAACGACCAATTCCGTCTTTGATATTGGTTAAGCTTGCACAAGCAGTAGGTATGCCTATAGAGGATTTACTTAATGTACAAAAAGAAGAGATAAAATTTGACATTAAGGATGAATGGATTTCCATATATGATATAGAACGCAACCTGTCAAAATTTTTAATAGCCAATAGGGAGTATATTGATAGTGAACCTTTATTGGGGTTATTGAAGAATATGGTGCGCAAACCAAAGGTAGCTTTTGTTGGTCGTTCTGATGTCGGAAAGAGTGCTTTGATTAACACATTATTAGGAAATGATGCGCTTCCTGTAAGCTGGACTCCTACCACTTCTATTATAGTATATGTAAAACATATACAAGATAAACCTTCTTATATTGATGATAACGTGCTCATTTTTCATGCTGGTGAGGAGAATGAGTTGTGGGATGATGCCAAATTACAAGAACATGAATATACAGAATCTTTCCTCATTGCATCAGGTGATTATTCATTACTTTTAGATTATGGAGCACGTCAAGGTCGCAAATTTGAAGATACGAATGCGGCTTCGGCTGTGGTGTTCGTTGATTCTGATATTTTAAAGAATTGCGATTTGGTTGATTTGCCGGGTTATGGTACGGGAGATAGAGAGATGGACGATTCTCTTCTTGCAAAAATGAAAGGAGCTGATATTTTGGTTTATATGTCTCTTGCAAATGCTTTTATGCGCGCAGAAGATATTGCTTGGTTACAAAATGAATTGCCTAATTTGAATCCTATCTCATTGAATAGTAGCTTAAAACCATTGTCTAATTTGTATATTGTAGCTTCACAAGCACATACGGTGAATCATGGTTCTATATCTCAATTGGACTATATCTTGACTCAAGGAGCAAAACGTTTTGAAGCGACAACCACTCCTGATTATTGGAGTAAATTCGGGCAAAAGGTTGATTTAGAAACTTTCCATAAACGTTTCTTTACCTATTCTACAGACCAAAAAGATTTGAGGAAAGAATTTGAAATAGATTTGCGTGATTTGTTAGAAAGGTTGCCTCAAGTGATAAAGAATGATTTGTTATCCGTTTTAAAAAATAATGTGCAAGAACAGATAAATCATATATCATTACGTATAAAATCTTTTCGCAAAACATTGTTTGATAGGAATAACAAGAAAGAGAGATTAGAACGCATTTTGGCAAATGAACCGGCGCGGATTAATAAGAATACGGTAGCAAAACAAAAAATATTTGATGCTATAAATCAGTTCAAGCAGGCAGCAATGGTCGATTTTGTAGAAGAATACAATCGGATTATTAATAAAGAAAACATAGTAAATCTAATTAATAGTAATGATTGGAAAAAGAAAGAGGAAGATATGAAACTACTTGGTCAGAAATTATCTAACCTCTTGAATGATGCAAATTCGAGCATAACCCTCCGATATTCTGAAGAGTTTAAAGTTTTAGTAGATGAATATATTCATGATTTTGAGAGCGAAACGAATTTGCAATCATTAGATTCGGGTATAAACGGGAAAATTTTTGATTTCAAAGCTTCTTTTGCAGGAGGCTTGGCAGGTCTTGCGTTGTATGGAGCTTTAGCTGTATGGGCAGCAAGTCTAGGTAATTTGGGTGCGTATATATTGGTAGCTAAAGGTGTTAGTGTTTTAGCGGCTTTAGGTATCGGTATCAGTGGAGGTACAGCAGCTGCCATTTCTGCTGTTGCAGCTATTGGTGGTCCTGTCGTTATTGCGGTCGGGTTGGCTGCTCTTGTCGCCGCATTGTTCTATGCAATTTTTGCAGCGAATTGGAAGGAAACCATAGCTAAAAAAATTGTGAAGAAATATGATGAAAAAAAGGTTTTAGAGGAGTGCCAGATGTCCATTGCAAAATATTGGGATGATACGAAAGCTGCATTTACTTCTGCTACTAATAATATGGAGAAAGAGTTTAAGGAGTATTTAGATACTCTTAAAAAGGAGATCAATGAAACGAACGATGATGAGATAAACCGGAAGATTGAAACTGAAGAGAAAAGTTTGAATGTATATACCCAATTAATTAACAACTTAACTGAATGATGTATGGAATTATTTGATAAATTAAAGGATACGAATTTTTGGGATGCTCAAATTGTAGGTAAAAATTTGTTTTGTAAGTATCCGGCAAGTGAGGAATACTTCGTCACTTATTTTGATTTTTGCATAAAAGTGGCAGGATATCCTATTGAAACCAATGCCCGTTCTTTCTTTTTAAGCGAAGCGGAATTAGCATTGAATGTATTTTCTGAGAAAATAGATATGACAGAGGAAGCACTGTTACTTATTCAAGAAAAGCGGAGCGAATTGGTTAGAGCTTCTTCAGCGATTAATGAATTGATAGCAAAGAATGACAAAGCAATTTATGACAATCAAGTGAAGGCTAATACAGATGCTTTGACAGAATTGGCATCATTAAGAGATAATTTGTTTACGATTAAAACGCAAGAAGATTTTGAAAACATCTTGGGCAAAATAGCTATCGTTGATAATTCGTTGAATAAATCGATATTTACAGATAAACAAACTTCGATTTATGAGAATTTGACAAGAGGATATTCGGAGCTGGTTTCAAAGAAAATGTCAGAATTGGCTCATTATGAAGATGTGAAATATAATAAGGATGCTGCAGAGTCATTTAGAAAAGCCTTTAGACTGTTTAAATCGGATGAAAATAAGTATAAGACGCATGATAATAATTTGTATGAATTGGTCGCAAGATACTTGTTTGCTTACGATGCTAAACAGTTGTTTAGTGAAACTTTGGTTTATTACAATTATGTGTATTCTTATATCTTCAATAAATTGGATGACGATGGCAAGTACCGTTTCACTCAGTTTTCGTTTGATACTCCCAAATCTAAGTAGGTTATGATAGATAGAAATACTATACAGGGACAAATAATAGGTAGGACATCTTTACAATACCGCACTTGGGGCGGTATTGTAAACCCTATGTTGATGGCTGTACCGATGCAGTCTGCAAATGCTTTTAGCGTGATGCAGGTAACGAATAATTATAATTTAGAGTGCAATAATTTCTTAAAAGATTTAGGTGATTTAAAAGAGAATTTGCAAAATGCAGTCAATGAAAAATTGAATGTAGATCCTAATTTTAGAGGCTATAGGCAAGAAGGAGTTAAGTTAGCTTGGAAATATGAACAAGCTGATGTAAAAATGGGAGGTTCTGGGTCTGCTAATTGGAACAAATCCCAACAACAAGAAATTCTTGAAAATGGTTCAATACGTGGTGCGGAAGGGCATCATCAAAGGAATGTTGCAGATCATCCGTATGATCAAGCTAATCCTGACAATATTAAATTCTACGAATCAAGACAAGAGCATTTACAGAATGGACATAATGGTGATTGGCGGAACGAGAGTGATGCTCCGATGATAGACAAAGATGAAATGCTAAGGCATACTAATAGAAAGAGAGTTATAGGTAATGAATTAAAAGGCGTAGGTATTGCTGCTATAATCGGTTTTGCTACAGGTGCGTCTATAGGCTTTATTGTAACTTTAGCACAAAATGGCCTTTCTCCTGAATCTTTTAAGTTAGCTGCCATAGAAGGTGGAAAAGTAGGATTAGAAGGTATGGCTTTTGGCGTTATCGGGCATATTGCATCGCGGACACTTGGAGAAATGGCAACTAGTGCTATGACAGGTTTATTTGCCAATATGGGAGTGGAATTAACGGAAAATTTGATGAAAGCTTGTAATATGGGAGTTGTCGGTGCTGTAATAATTGTAACGTCTTCTGTTTATCAATTTGTGCGTTTGAAACGCGCTGGTTGTAGTACAGAGGAATGCCTTGCACGTGTAGGTAAACAAGCTCTAATATCTGTTGGTTCACTTGCTGTAGGGGTTGTTGTTCAAGCAACTTTTGGCAGTGGTCCAGCGGCTATAGTGACAATTAGTATATGTGCTATCTCATTGAGTTATTCTATGTATCAAGTATATCATAACAAATCACTTGCGGAAAAAATCCAAGATTATGTAATTGAAAAGTCCTACCCGTTTAATATTGCTTGAAATATGACATATAAAGATTTTGCATCAAGAGCTATGCAACAAGATAAGAGGAATATTTTTTCAGCATCGGATAAAATGCCGGATAGAGTGCCTCAATCTCTATGCGCTTTTTATAAAGAATGTAACCCTGTAGATGTTGAGATAAATACTGAAAAGTATGGTGTTATTCGATTTTACGGAATTGATGAGTTGTACAGGCTGTGTGAAGAGTATTATTTTTATCCTAAAAATGTTTTTATTTTTGCTACATGCAATGGAGATCCATTTTTTATGGGTGAAGATAATCAGATTTATACTTCGTTAGAAAGTGAATATCGTCCAGAAAAGGTGGCTGATAATTTTACAGTGTTTTTAGAAAGTTGTTTTGTGTAAATATTATGAAATGGATCAAATATACAGGTCTTAATAAGAATTTTCTTACTACTCAATCGGGTATGGCCAGATGCCCTCAATGTGGGTATGTATTCTATTATGAACATGGACGTTTTTTGACAGAGATACCCCCTATGATAGGACGATCTACCAATTTCCCGTCTCCTTGTCCTAAATGTGGATGCGACCAATGTAAAAGATTAACTCTTATAGATTATATAAAGCGTGAACGTAGATAACCTTATGAGCAAACTAACCGACCATCTAACAAATCTCTTACCATTCCAACGGGAAGATAAGAGATACGTAAAAGAGCGGGGCGATGAACTCGCTACCTCTTTCTTGATGTATGCTCGGCATGAGTATTAGCTAACGGGTGCAAGTCCCTAATGAGCCCTAATAGCGGGAATCATACAGCCCAAAGCAAGGGTGTCCATCGCGAGTTGGAATCTGAAAGAAGC